>NZ_JAVJQP010000056.1:0-76620 GCF_040218875.1 Coleofasciculus sp. D1-CHI-01 | reverse complement strand
GGGCGGGTTTAGGGACAATTGTAGGGGCGGGTTTAGGGACAATTGTAGGGGCGGGTTTAGGGACAATTGTAGGGGCGGGTTTAGGGACAATTGTAGGGGCGGGTTTAGGGACAATTGTAGGGGCGGGTTTAGGGACTAAATTTAGATATCCACCGATAACGGAACAACAAAACCCGCCCTTCCTCACCGATAACGGAAAAAAAAAACCCGCCCTTCCTCACCGATAACGGAACAACAAAACCCGCCCTCCCTCACCAATAACGGAAAAAAAAACCCGCCCTTCCTCACCAATAACGGAAAAAAAAACCCGCCCTTCCTCACCAATAACGGAAAAAAAACCCGCCCTCCCTCACCAATAACGGAAAAAAAACCCGCCCTCCCTCACCAATAACGGAAAAACAAAACCCGCCCTCCCCACCAATAACGGAAAAACAAAACCCGCCCTCCCCACCAATAACGGAAAAACAAAACCCGCCCTCCCTCACCGATAACGGAAAAACAAAACCCGCCCTCCCCACCAATAACGGAAAAACAAAACCCGCCCTCCCCACCAATAACGGAAAAACAAAACCCGCCCTCCCCACCGATAACGGAAAAACAAAACCTGTCCTTATTTATAAGTTGGAAATTACCAATTATTTCACCTCTACCTTATCTTTAACTAACACATTGATCTGGTCTGAGTTAGCTAACCAAGCACTGACATAAGTGCTACTCTGAACCACCATTTCTTTCACGGGTTCCTCTTTACTACTTCTAACCGCAATAATGGCACAGGGATTAAAATTATTGTGGGGATATATCTTAGATTTGACATTCGAGCGATTATCCGGATGTAAAATATGCTCAAACCGAATAGTTTGAGAATTATTTTCCTGCAAAAGTACCCAAAATGGATATTCCCAATAGGTTCCCGATGGTACGGCTGTACCTCCTAAAGATAACCCAATCGTTTCACAGTTTTGTTTTTTGAGAAAATCAACAGTTGCGAAATAGGGTTCTTTTAGATATTTACGATTAGTAAAGTACAGTTCATTGCGGCTGGTATTGAATATATTTTGCTCGGCAGCAATCGATCGGTATTTATTACCAACCACGAAGGGAATTGATGCCACGAGCATAATCACAGCCAGAATCATTAAAGCATGGCGATTCCAGCTTTTGTCAAAAACTAAACCGACAAAAGACGAAAATAGGACAAATAGCGAAAGATGATGGCGACTTTGATAAGGTTGAATTTTCAGCATCCAACAAAGGAGTAAGAAGCCACCAATTAATACCAATAAATAACCGATGACATTGTTTTTTGTCCTCAATTCATTGTTAAACACAAAAACTATAATCGCTAAAGCAATGAGGAATAGATGCAGTGGATTTCCGGCAACATTTTCATCAAAGGATAGACCCGGAACTGTATAGGAGTTTAGGGGCCAGGTCGTTCGCGGATCATTCATGTCAATGCCCAAAACGGAATGGATTATACTGATTAATTTGTGGCTAATCCCCGTAATCGGCGTAATAAAATCCTGTAGTCCTAGGTATCTAACGATATCAACATGGAGAGAGAGATTCCTGATAATATTGGATATCCATGTCGGCAGGCTGTACACTTCTATTTTATAGTCGGCTGAATATTCGGCTACCGATATGGGATTTCCATACAAATCAAAGTTGCGTAAATAATGACCCCAGTTCAGACTTAAAAAGATAAGAGTAACGATACCAATGGGTTTCCATAATTTCCAGCGTAAGCGGTTCAATTTCGCCAGGAAAAACCAAACCATTAAAGGAAAGGCATAGATATACCCTGAACTCTTGGTAAAAACAGCCAGTCCTAAGCTAGCGCCAATACGTATAACTAAGGTAAGCGGAATCTTTTTTTCGGGCAATGCCAACAGAATATAATGGGCAAGACAAACTAGCCAAAAAGCGACAGCATAATCATTTTGAGTGCTGGACGCTTGCAGGATTCCCATAGGAATCGTAGCGCAGAAAATCGCCGCAAAAATTTGTCCCCGTTGATCTGCACCCAGTTGTTTAGCAATCATGGATACGCCAATAATGCTGCCAACCATACTTAACCATTGCACCAAATTAGCCAAGCGATCGCCCCGACTGAGAATCTGTAAGTGCATGATCACAAATTCGGCAAACGGGGGGTGAACTAATTGAGCCGAATAGTAGGTGGGATAATGGGCAACACTGCGATTTTGTATCCAATGAACCACCCGCGCCAGATGATAGGTCATAGAATCCCAATTATTCGGCGGCGCTACCACAGCAATTAAACCCACTGTCGCCACGATACAGACGACACCACCCAGCAAAACCAGCGAGACTGGGGTGAGTTTTGGGCGTTCAGGGAAATTTAGCGATCGCTTTCCTCTCTTAACCAGTCGATAATAGATAAACAAGAGTGCGATATCTGTAATCAGCCACAAGACTAATACTGAGCTAAATGTCAAGACTCTAAATAGACTTAAAGTCTCAGTAAATACCGTGATCAAAACTCCCCAGACAATCGCTGCGGATAAGACAGAACCCCGCCAGTCTTGACCTGGATACTGGAAAATTAGAAATAGAAGCAATAATGAGAGTAAAGGTAAGCCAGCTAGCATATTGATGATTCCGTTCACGAATTAAACGAATGGTCTTAATTTTCTATCTTGTATACAGTGACTAACCAGGGATAGAATTGCTGGGCAACCGTAGGATAATTGTCCAGTGAATGTTGCTCAGAATGGAGAATGCTGGATTGCTTTGGCAGATTACGAGTCTCAATAATGTAAGCGTAATAGTCCCTATCGAGAATAGCATCCAAGGGTTGGCGGGGAAAGCTGGGATCAACGCTAGCTTTCTGAGGCTTGCGACCTGTGCGTTGCAGATAAATTTCACGCTGTTCAAAGGGAAACTGATCAATATTTAAATCCTCTAAGCGCTTGCCAGAAAGTACGGCGGCACGCCAGCGAATAGCCAATAGATTATATTGATCATTATTGAATCCTAGTAGCAGAACAGGTCGATTTAGGTCAACCTCTTGCAGTCCGAACTCCTGCATTTCGGCATAGACGGGTAACCCGTGAAGCAATATTCACAATGACCACAGGCACTATGCAGCCAAGGAACACCGACGCGATCGCCTTCTTTATATAACGTTACGCCAGAACCAACGGCGGTGAAAAAAATCGGGCTGGTAATTGCTTGGAACAAGTCTACTACATTGAACCTAATCAGGCTATGGTAAACTTGCCAACCATCAACCGCGTGTTCGGCTTCATCGCTATCGAAGGGAATCGTTATCGTCGCCACTGTATGAGTCAAAACTATCAGCAGCGTCAGCGCTGCAATGACTGTAATTACACTGGCTAAGAATATGGCAGCATGAATCTGTGCTGTTTTGCGGTTAGTATGAGTAAAAGGTAAATTCATAGTTGAGTTAAGAATTTCCCTCTCCAATCTTTAATTTCCATAGAGTCGTTTGAGTTGTATTAACCGGGGTTGTTTGCCGTTTCCATTTCCAGGTTTTGTCTATTGTATAGTTGGCATTTTCTTCAAGTAAATAGTCCAATGTCGCTTTAGACTGGTACACGAATACATTACTGAAACCCTTGCCTACAGAATTAACCTCTTGCAGCGGGCGAATAGCTTGCAGAACAACATGGGGAGCGAGTGAATGACTGAGAGTACGGATATCGAACCATGTTGCTATAATCAGGGGCTGGTCTTTTGGATTAACAATCTTAGCCACATCAGTATGATAGTATTCTCGACCTTTCGTCCACCATGTATCTGATTGGGATATGAGGGCGCAAGAAAAAACTCCACTTGAAACGATAACAACTGTAATTAGCTGCCATAGCTTCTGTTGCCAATTTCCGAAATTTATACCCGAAGTAATTTTACTATAAAGTAGGTGGGCAACTGCTATCTGAATGCCCAAAGAAGACGGGATAAAATATCGCAGCGGCGTCGAGCGTCTTCCTCCCCCTAATAAGTCGGGTAGTATTAAAAATAACGCGGGGACTGCGATTAAGAGACAGACAAACAGCCAAATACGCTTGGGCGTGTGATTACATAAAAAGTAAATAGCGTATAAGACGAGCATGGATGTCAGGGCATAAATCCATAAGTTCCCATAAACAAAACTATCATTTAAATCGACAAAAACGTGACTAATATTCACCAGCCAACTTTGAACTAAAGATGGCAGTGGTGTAGGTGTTTTGCTCCAGCCTGGAGATGGATTTTCGACTTGTGAATCAGCGATCATCACCCCAATCCAAGGGAGAAAAAGTAAGCACCCTGCCAAAGATGCCAGCACGTAAGCGATCAGCGTTTTACTAAATCGGAAGCTTTCATGGACAAGTACGTAAATGCCATGTCCAATCGCAACGATTACAGAAATCAAATGCGTATAGAATCCCAATGCCAGAGTTACATGGCATCCATTAAGTCTCTTTTTGAATGGGGACGTTGATAGTCTTGAACTTCGACCGCCTTCATTTTATTGCCTTGTAAGACTATCGCCTGAAAATCTTGATTGGTATAACCAGAAATTCGTTGTGATGTGAGGCTTTCATCACCCCAATAGGGTTTTTGTTCCAGGTTGGCAAATCGAAAGAATATACCGAGAACTAATAATACAATAATTAAGAGACGCCAAGGATTTTTAGATAACCTAAAGTTATAGTTATACTTTTTGGGCATACTCAATTTGAATGTTTATTGAGTCTAGAGTGTTGACAAAATTAACGGATTAGGGGTCTAGAGTGATCAGGGAAACCACCTACTTCTGCTAGGGTGTAAAGGGGTCGGCCTTTGACCTCTTCATAAATTCGCCCAATATATTCGCCTAATATGCCGATACTAATAAGCTGAACTGATCCCAGAAAGAAAATCGCGATCGCGATCGTGGCAAATCCTGTTAAGGGAGAATTAGGTGAGGCTAAACGCCAGTACAGGACTAACACTGACATGAATAAAGCTAACGCCGCCGATAGCAATCCGAGGTAGGTGGACAGTCGTAACGGTACTTTAGAGAACGAGACTAAACTGTTCACGGCTAACGCCAACGATTTACGAAAGGTGTATTTGACATCCCCAGCAAAACGGGGATCACGTTCAAACCGAATGGCAGTCTGCCGAAAACCTACCCACGATCGCAAGCCTCGAATGTAGCGGTTTTGTTCGGGCATGGCATTGAGCAAATCTACAACTTGCCGATCCATTAAACAAAAATCACCGGTATCTGTGGGGATATCCACCTCGGCTAAAGACTTGAGTAGACGATAAAATACATAAGCCGTGAAGCGCTTAAACACACTTTCGTTTCGGCGTTTAATCCGCTGAGCATACACCACTTGATAACCTTGCCGCCATTTTTCCACCATATCTGGAATTAACTCAGGTGGGTCTTGCAAATCTGCATCTAGGACGACGATAACCTGACCTCGGGCAAAATTCAGACCTGCCGTTACCGCCATCTGATGCCCAAAGTTACGTGCCAAACTAAGATAACAGACTCGCTTGTCCTGCTGGTGCAGTTCTCGGATAATCTGTAGAGAGCGATCGCGACTGCCATCGTTAATTAGAATGAATTCTACAAGCCCATCCATGCGATCGGCGACAGCGCTGATCCGACGATACATTTCCCGAAGCGTTTCTTCTTCGTTATAGATAGGAATAATCCAAGAATACTTTGGCAGCATCGTCTATGAAATAGGGGATGGGACACTAGGAGCAAACCCTGACATAAGACGTAGCTTGCTTGGCGCTTCCTTGAGTATGACCAATAATGAATAACATAGCTTGCTTCTCAAGGGCAGCGAGTATAACGAATGACGAATGACATAAGACGAATGACGATCCTACTTACCCAGTTGTTGAGAGCGCCGATAAGCGGCTTGTACGGCTTCTATCAGCGCCGAACGGAAACCAGAACGCTCCAATTCAGCAATTCCAGCAATTGTAGTGCCACCTGGACTCGTCACTTGATCTTTAAGTTGAGCGGGGTGGATTTGTTTATCCTGCAACAGTTGCGCTGTTCCCAATACCGTAGAAAGTGCTAATTTAGACGCGATCGCTCTGGGTAGTCCGGCGGCGACACCCCCATCGGCTAAGGCTTCAATCATCACTGCCACGTAAGCCGGTCCCGATCCCGATAACCCAGTAACAGCATCCATTAAGGATTCCGACACCTCCACCACTTCACCCACTGCACCCAAAAGGGTTTTTGCCACCTCCAGATGATTAGCCGTGACGTTTTTTCCCGGTGCGATCGCGGTTATTCCTGCTCCTACCGTGGCTGGGGTATTAGGCATCGCCCGAATGACTGGCTGATGCTCAAATACGGCTTCGAGTTCCCTTAACGACACACCCGCTAAAATCGAAATCACCACGGGTAGGTTTTCCGAAGCTGGAGAATTCTTGTCATCCTTTGACACCAAGTCACTCGCTACCACCTTAAACACTTGAGGTTTAATTGCCAAGAGTAAAACATCCTCAGCTTCCGCCGCCACCCCGTTATCCGAGGTGACATTAACCCCATAGCGCTGGCTTAAATCCTCTCGTCGCTGGGCTTGGGGATCACTGACCAGCACCTGATCAGGGCGATAAACTTGCTGTGCGATCAGGCGGGATAAGATCGCTTCTCCCATTACCCCGCCGCCGATTATGCCAAGTTTGATAGACACCCACCCTTCCTTTAGTGAACAGACATTCGAGTTTCGACAATCTCAATTGAATTACTGAGCCATACGTTCCGGCTCAGACGTCCAACTGGGAGGAGGCGCTGAACGTGACCCACGAGTTTGTTCAGCGACTTCGTGAATGACACCCGATTGAGTACTTACCTGTACACAGCTTGGTGTAAACAAGAAAATACTCTCACCAATGCGCTCTTGATGACCGTCGATCGCATACGTTCCGCCCGCCACAAAATCCACGGCTCGTTGAGCTTGATCGGGGTCCATCATGGTTAGATTTAAAACCACAGACTTGCGTTCTCGCAGGGCTTGAATCACCTGGGGCATTTCTTCAAACGAACGCGGCTCAATCACGGCGACTTCCGAAATCCCGTTTACCGCTCCCGGCATACCAATCACATTATTCATGTTTACCGCTCCCATTCCTGAATCCGATCCTACAACAGGACGTTCCCGAACCCGACGTCGAGGAGGACGTTCTTCCTCAGCAGGCGCTGGCATAGGTGGTTCTTGCTGATATAGATTTTGATAGGTCTCTCCATCCACCTCCTCGTATTCATACTCATATTCGGGATCATTAGGACCGACCACAAAATCTCGCAGCTTGTTAAAAATATTGTTCATCGCTTTACCTCGTGAGACCCCAACCTCAGCGAAGCAGGTTGGGGAGGGATAGAGGTCAAACCGTGCCACTCACTTCGACTTCGCTCAGTGTGGTGAGGTTTGACAATCCAACTGTTGATACCAGTCCGGTATTTCGCTGCAACAATTGGACTTTTTTGGCAGTGAACTGTCCCAACCGTTTCCAGTTAGCGTCACTCACCGAAACTTTGGTTTTGGTGTCACCGGAAACGTAACCGTACCATCTGATGCCTGCTTTTTCAGCCTTGACATAATCGCCCTTCCTTAACCCACTGTGGCGAGTAACCGTGCCACCATAGTTTCGCCGCAGTCCTCCCTTGCTCTTAATCATTAGGTGTAGTTGGCGGCGGCAAATTGGGGGGTAACTTCCGGTTAATCCGTCGCCCTCGCCGTCCCCGTCGCATCATTGCCCGTTGGTTCATCCGTTTGGTCACGTTCTTAAACACCAACTTTAGGTGTGCCAGGAATAGGGTTGTTTTGGCTGATTGAATCGCAATCCCCGTGAATAGCTTTCCCGGATCAATTCCGGCTACGATATCTTGGGTTTCTTCTCCTGATGGTGGTTGAGTTAACTGGACTTGGAATATGCCTAAGTCGTTATGTACGACTTTAGCTTTACCAGCTTTTAGCCACCGCCGAACACGGCTAGCTTTAGCTGGCATTAGTGGTTTACCTTTCGGTGATAAAACTGGAACACGAATCATGGGTATAAGCCTTTCGTGTAAAGTTGTCTGTCCCCTCGACCACCGTTAACAAAATGTCCTCTCTTAGAGCGTCTAAACAAGTAGACTTACAGTGAATCCAAACTGGGGAAGTATTTGGAAGTGTGTATCAGTTAACGGCTTGGTGGTCTATTCAACTCTTAACGTTGCCAGTCCTGTCTCTGGCAATCCCCACGCTCCACGTTAGTAGCGTGGGGTTGTTGAATGGATCTACTCTCCATCACAACTTTAGGGTTTGTCGGGAAACGCTAGAATCGACCCTCGTTGAGGTATCAGTTCTTAACTCTTGCGGGTTGAGACCGAAACCCCAAGCAAACGGCTAGCTTACCCCGCGATCGCCTAACATTTCCTACCACCGGAGCTTGTCAAAAGTAAGCCCTTAGTATACACCCGCTTCTAATCAAACGGGTAGTTCTATGCCCATAACGGTGAAAACACTCAGGGATTACTTACAAGACAATACTTATCATAAGAGTTATTTTGGCACTATACAGCAGTTGCTTACTCATGATGCTAATTAATCGTTCCATTCCTCGCCTACTTAATCCCCACGTTCACCAAAAATAGTCCGCCCGAGTCGTACCATCGTTGCACCCGCTTGGATGGCTAGGGCGTAATCCTCTGACATTCCCATAGAAAGCTGATGCATTCGCAAATTCGACCAATTTTGCTGTCCAATTTCATTCGCCAGATCCCGAGTCCGCTCAAAGACACCCAGAGTCTCCTGGCGGGACAATCCCAACGGTGGAATCGTCATTAACCCCTGAATTTGCAACGCCTTGCACTGATCCAGTTCAGGTAAAGCCTCTAGCAATTCCGGTATCGTCCAACCGTATTTATGGGGATCAGGCATAATTTTGACTTGGAGACAGATTTGGGGAGTGACAGCCAACTCACAAGCTAATTGATTCAGTCGCTGGGCTAACTTGAGGCTGTCACAGGAAGGAATCCACTGAAATTGAGTTAAAGCTTTTTTTGCCTTATTGCTCTGAAGATGTCCAATCAAATGCCAGGTAATGTCAGGCAAATCTTGAAGTTCGTCCTGTTTAGCCGCCGCCTCTTGAACTTGGCTCTCGCCAAAATCGCGCACGCCAGCTTGATAGGCTTCGCGTATCGCCTCTACCGATACTCGTTTAGTCACAGCAATTAACCGCACGTCGGGCGGTAGCTGTTGGCGAATCTGAGCAATACGTTCTGTAATTGAGCCTGTCATGATGTGAGATGAGCAATAAGGGAGTCACGATAGAGAGTGAATCATCCAAAAATCAACCGCTACTGCTCATTGGAACGTTTGCTTATGAATTTTCCGAAGCTGCTCAAAATCTTTGGATGCACCCATACGACGGAGAATGCGGAGACGATTTTCCACTAAATGGCGAGCATCTGAACGACTAATCGGTTCAAACGCCAAACCATTCGAGCCTGTCGTCACCAAAAAAAATAGACGCTGGGCGTAAAGGGTGGTGAACAGTTCCTGGTTGTCTTCAACCATGCAAACGCGAAAAAGTAAACCAAAGGTTGGATGATTTAGATAGGTTTCCATTAAAACCCTGCAATAGACCTGTTAGACAACAGATTGGACATAAGAGAATAAGTATGGGAAGAGATGCCGTATAGGTTAGTCATGGTTAAACACAATTATCAATAGGTCAGCAAGAGATCAGCTAAATTAGTTTACAGCGTTATTATTGATTGCCCCAAACTTACCACAGCCCTTCAGAGTGCTACTATCCTCAAAAGGTTATATCATGCTTAGCATCGCTTAAGGCATCCTCTGGTCATCGTAATTTCGAGTGAAACTCCTCCCTCAGCAGATCCTTTGCCAGCTCAGGCGGGAGAGGGTGGAATCTGTTGGCTTTGAAAGCCTTGTGTCACAAGGCTTTCAGGTAGTTCAAGAAAGATGCGTATAAGGGATAAGGGAGCTGGGAGGGAATTGTTTAATTAGAGCCTATCGCAGCAATATTGGAATCTCCCTGCACCTGTGCGCTAAAAAGAAAATATTCTCCATCTACCCGCAAAGTCGCCATGTCTATAGCATCTCCCCAAAAACCGCAAACCAATGATAACTTTGCCATCACCTTTGCCCCCCTATCCCTCGCCGATGTCTATACCCTCGCCGATGATCCTGCCAATGGTGCTGTCGTCGTCATGAGTGGCACTGTGCGTAACCAAACCGAAGGCAAACCCGTTGTGTCACTGGAATATCAAGCCTACGAACCCATGGCATTGCGCGTCTTTGCCACCATTGCCCAAGACATTCGACAGACGTGGGCTGATGTCAATCGTGTCGTCATTCACCATCGCATCGGACGCCTACAAATTGGTGAAATTAGCGTCTTAGTTGCCATCGGCTGTCCCCATCGTTCAGAAGCCTTTGCTGCCTGTAAATATGCCATTGATACCTTAAAACATAACGCTCCCATCTGGAAAAAAGAACATTGGGCAGATGGTGCCAGCACCTGGGTGAGTATTGGCGCCTGTAAACAAGTCAATGAGCCTTGCTGAACATGAAGGCTTGCAGGATGTCAGTCTTGTAATTGAATAGACTAGCCCATAAGCGTTTAACTGAACCCTTATAAACTTCGGATATTGACCTTCTAGTTACTTTATGCAAGAACAACTTCGCGACGTTTATCTGACTCTGATTAATGCCTCAAAGTTTTTCATTAGGATTTACCGTCAGCTAGGAAATATGTTGGTATTATCCTCTTCAATCCTCACTCTTAACGCCCAACGCAACTTCCTGAAGCAAGTATTACAGGTAACTTCAGATAGTGATGTTGATCCGCAAGCTGTCTATCCCCTACTTCAGGAAAACCTGGCTCTCTTAGATGAGAACTTGGCTAGGGTATTGCACGAATTTGGGAGACAACTGGCAGATCATGAAGCCGAAGAAGCAGAAAAGTTAGCTACAGATATAATTAATTTTAGTAATTTGCTCCAAGAGTTTCCTTTAGGGGATCAGGCAATTAATCAGGAAATCGCTATCACGGGATATCAAGTAGCGCTGACTATCTGTAGCCGCCCTATTAACTCAGAAACTTGGGCGTTAATTCAAAACAATCTGGGTCTGGCTTACTTCAACCGCATCCGAGGAGAAAAGACAGAAAATATAGAAAATGCCATCACCTCTTACCAGGCTGCCCTAGAAATTTATACCCGTGAATACTTTCCCCGGGATTGGGCAATGAATCAAGTTTGTCTGGGTCTTGCTTACTCCAACCGCATCGGGGGAGAAGGGGCAGAAAATATAGAAAATGCCATCACCTCTTATCAGGCTGCTTTAGAAATCTATACCCGTGAAGCCTTTCCCGTAAATTATACTGAAACGCAACTTAACCTAGGAATTGCCTACCAAAACGCCAAAAAATTATCCCACGCATATCAGGCTTTTACGGCTGCAATTAATATCATCGAATCCCAAACACTAGAAATGAATGTTGACATTATTGACGACATTGAACACCCAAAAATAGCACCCGAGTGGAATGACGTTTATCACAAGATGCTCGAATTATGTCTAATGTTAGCTGATCATACCCAATCAATTAACGACATTGCAAGCAGCAGCAGTGATTTTATCGAACTCCTTAACACCCGTAACTTATTGTCTGACGGCAAGATTCAATCTCAGCCAAACAGCCAAGTAAAACAGCAACAACAATACATACTGATGAATGATTTTCATGAAGTATTACAGATAATTAAGCTTATATATAAATAAGCCGTTTTGGACTACCGAAACCCTTGATATACCGTAGGGTGGGTTTCGGCTTCGCAAGAGCCCACCAGCCTCATCTGAGTGTGCCATTTCCCCTAACTGAGGAAACCCAATAGGTACGGATTAGAATAGTAATCAATGACGCTCCCTAATCATCAGGGCAAAAATCTGTCAAAATAGAGTAGGTAGACGTTCCCGGAAATGCCCTTATGCCTCAAACACACATAAGATTTGATTGGGCGATAAAAAAATTACTGAGAAACAAAGCCAATTACGGTGTTTTGGCAGGTTTCTTGAGCGAGTTATTGGGGAAACCCATCAAGATTCAATCAATCCTCGAAGGTGAAAGTAATCAACAAACCGAGGATGACAAGCTAAATCGAGTCGATATTCTGGCGGAAAATGACCAAGGGGAATTAATTCTGATTGAAGTGCAAAACAATACAGAGCAAGATTATTTTCATCGAATGCTCTACGGCACATCGAGATTAATTACCGACTTTCTGGAAAAAGGGGAACCTTACGGTAAAATCAAAAAAGTCTATTCAGTCAATGTTGTCTACTTTTCGCTGGGGCAGGGGGAGGATTATATTTATAAAGGGATATTAGATTTTCGGGGGTTGCATCGAGAAGACAGGTTAGGGTTATCAATCAACCAGCAGAAGTTGTTTAATATCCACGAGGTATATGAGGTTTTTCCCGAGTATTATGTGATTAAAGTCAATAACTTTAACGAAGTGGTGAATATGCCATTAGATGAATGGATATATTTTCTGAAAAAGAGCCAAATCAAAGAAGAATTTACCGCCCAAGGTTTAGCTTTAGCGAAGGAAAATTTACTGGTCGATAGTTTGAGTGCAGAAGAAAGAGCCAACTACCTGAGATTTATGGAGAATCGACGCTATGAAGTTAGCATAATCGAAAGTTCGCGCTCAGAGGGACGATTGGAGGGAATTGAGGAGGGTAAACAGCAAGAAAAGATTAACGTAGCCAGAAAACTAAAACAAAAAGGGACTGATCTTGACACCATCACAGAAGTCACAGGACTGAGTAGAGAAGAAATAGAGAAATTTGATATACCGTAGGATGGGTTGAGCGAAGTCGAAACCCACCCACTTTAAGTGGGTCTTCCGGACAAGCCTGTGCTAGACTAGCTTTCTGATTTGCGATCGCGTGACACCGCCAGTCTTAATCCGCAATCTTAATTTATATCAAAGTCCCGCCCACACCGATGACCCAGGTATTAGGATCAAACTATTCAACGTAATCCCGATAGAGTTACGGTAATATAGCTGATCCGTTCGGACTTATAGCATCCATGGTTGTATCTCAGAATCCCTCTGTACAGAAAACGTCTAAGCTTGAAGGCATAAAAGAACGCAGTAACTGCTTACGCGAACCCGTCGCCAGCGAGTTACTCGAAGACACCACTCACTTCAGTGGTGATGCGGTACAAATTCTTAAATTTCACGGTTCCTACCAGCAAGATAACCGTGATAATCGGGTTAAAGGGCAAGAAAAAGACTATCAGTTCATGCTGCGAACCCGTTCTCCTGGCGGGTTTATCCCCCCCCAACTCTATCTGACGCTGGATCAACTTTCTGATGAATACGGGAACCATACAATGCGAGTCACCACTCGCCAAGGGTTTCAGCTTCACGGTATTCTCAAAAAGAACTTAAAGGCAACAATTGCCGCCATTGTTCGCAATCTGGGTTCAACCCTGGGCGCTTGCGGGGACTTAAACCGCAACGTTATGGCACCTCCCGCCCCGTTCAAGACTCGTCCTGACTACCAGTATGCCTGGGAGTATGCCGATAAAATTGCCGATTTATTAACCCCTCAGACGGGCGCTTATTATGAAATTTGGCTGGATGGGGAAAAGGCAATTAGCGCCGAAGAAGCCCCAGAGGTGAAAGCGGCGCGTCAGCGTAATGGCAATGGTACGACATTCGCGGATAAAGAAGAACCGATTTATGGGGAACATTATATGCCCCGTAAGTTTAAGTGTAGTGTTACCGTTCCTGGCGATAACTCTGTTGATCTCTACACCCAAGACGTTAGCTTGGTGGTGATGATGAATCAGCAGGGAGAATTAGAAGGATTCAATGTTCTCGCGGGTGGTGGTTTAGGGCGCACCCATAATAAAGAAGAAACCTTTGCCCGTATGGCTGATCCGATTGGCTATGTGGCAAAAGATGATATCTTCGACTTAATTAAAGCGATTGTGGCAACTCAGCGAGACTATGGCGATCGCGTAAATCGTCGTCATGCTCGAATGAAGTACCTGATCAATGATTGGGGGGTTGATAAGTTCCGCGCTAAGGTTGAAGATTACTTCGGTAAGCCTATCGCCCCCTACAAACCCCTCCCCGCCTTTAAATACCAAGACTATCTGGGGTGGAATGAGCAAGGAGACGGTAAGTTATTTTTAGGCATCTCCATTGAGAATGGGCGAGTTAAAGATGAGGGGAACTTCCAGCTAAAAACAGCCTTACGGGAAATTGTCAAGCAATTTGACCTACCCATGCGGATGACACCCAATCACAATGCCATTCTGTATGAGATTGAAAAGGACCAACAGCAACCCATTGAACAGATTCTCAACCAACATGGGGTGCAAATTACCCCAGAAGGAATCGAACCCTTAGTCCGCTATTCCATGGCTTGTCCCGCCTTACCCACCTGTGGCTTGGCGATTACTGAATCAGAACGGGCAATTCCAGGGATTACCGCACGGATTCGGGCGCTGTTGGACAAGCTGGGATTAAAGGATGACCATTTTGTCATCCGGATGACGGGATGTCCGAATGGATGTGCCAGACCTTACATGGCAGAATTAGGATTTGTGGGGAGTGCGCCGGGAAAATATCAAATGTGGTTAGGCGGTTCACCGGATCAAACCCGATTAGCACGAGCCTATATCGAAAAACTGCCGATAGAGGAACTCGAATCCTTCCTCGAACCCATGTTCATGCAATTCAAGCAACAGCGCGAACTTGGGGAAAGTTTCGGTGATTTTTGCGATCGCGTGGGATTTGATGCGATTCGGGAGTATTCTGCCAATTACGAATTCCCTAAACCCACCAAGAAAACCCGCCATCGGATTTCTCTAAATGATGATCTGTACAGCCGTCTCAAAGACGCCGCCGCCAGTCAAGGGAAACCGATTAGCCATCTGGCTGCTGACGCGATCGAGGCGTTTCTCAATCAGTCATCTTAAATTAGACGTAACTGATTAAATTGATCAGGTAGGGGCACGATACTATCGTGCCCTTTATCAAATACCATACTCCCATTGCGCCTTCATATTGTTGGGTTGAGCGAAGTCGAAACCCAACCTACAACCTATCCCACAATTAACGATTCAATTGTCATGAAAAGCAGTATGACCTTTAGCACCATTATGGCATTATTCAGTGCAATGGTCGTTCTGGCTTCTATTCCCAGTGTTAGTGTATTGACTGTCTCTACCCGATCCGCTACGTCTGGCTTTATTCATGGTGTTTTCACCACCCTAGGAATAGTCGTCGGTGACATCATTTTCATTATCATCGCTATTTGGGGTTTATCACTGCTGGCGGCAAAAATGGGAGGCTTATTTTTCCTGATTAAGTATCTGGGTGGTGCTTATCTTATTTGGTTGGGAATAGGATTATGTCGGGCAAAATTGAATAAAGTGGAGACAGCCGCCGTTATGGAATCTTCTTGGCTGTCTAGTTTTATCGCCGGACTATCTATTACATTAGCTGATCAAAAAGCAGCCTTATTTTATCTGGGGTTTTTCCCAGCTTTTATTGATCTGTCCCAAATCTCTTATCTTGATACTATCATTATTATCGCGATTACTATCGTAGCTGTAGGCGGTGTCAAACTCGGTTATGCATTTATGGCGGATAAAGCGAGATTACTGATCAGTTCTAAAATAAGAAAAGGAATCAATATGATTGCAGGCTTTATCATGATTGCTGTGGGAGTGTTTTTGATGATCAAACCTTAATTGACCTTTATTGAATAATTAGGGGCTGCTGAATTAACGTCTCTCCCGCACTACCCATTCCTCAAAGAGTTTTGAACCCATCCTGTATCGCTCATCATCTAGTTGACGAATCACACCCGTTCCCGTCAAAACTTCCAACGCATCTGCAACTTGCCCAAAACTAAATTGCGCTTGTTCGGCTAATGTCTCAGCGGTTCCCTCTCGCTGCTGAACGAGGGTACGATAAACGGTTTGTTCTACCTGACTAAAACCATAAGATCGTTGATCTTCATCCCACCAAGCGGAAAAATCGCGGTCATGTTTTCGTTGTTGATGCAGCATAAAACTCTCAGTCGAACGGGATTTACCCATCTGATAATCATCAAAAATCTCATTAATGAGTTGTTGAGTGAGATAGGGATGATATCCCGCCCAATCTAGAATCGTATTATATCCTATTTCTGTGAGGGGAACACCTTGATTTTGATTTCGTTGAACAATCAGCGATCGCGTGTCGGATTCGGTTAATGTCCCTAACCATTCTACATCAGCAATATTCAGCAGCGGAGAACCGACTCGTTGCTGATAATCTTTCAAGTCACGATAGCCAGAGAAACAGAATCCTAAGAAAGGGTTGATAGCCGTATCGGTGTCTTTTAATCCCCGCAGATAACTCCAAGCATCATTTGCCCACTCTTGGCGGACAATAAATTCTGCGCCATCTAAGAGAAAGCAAATGCCTTCAAGGTTGTGCTTTTGCAGGTGTTTAATTATTTTCAATAAATCTTGGCGGAAGTCTTCGTGAATTAAACGCCGTTCTTGATGAGGATTGGTAACATTTAATTTAAATCCAGAGATGCCAATTTCGCCACCAGAGAACTGTCTAAGTAAGCGGCGATAGGTTCGTCTCAAGCCTAATCGAGACTCAGTGTTTGATGATTGGGTTTGCTTTTGGATAAGCGCTTCTTGTAATCGAAGAATAAGCAGATATCGGAAATTATCTAGACTTTCGGGTTGCTCTTGTTGTAAATTAAAGAGAACGGGAAAAGCACGGCTATTTTGGTTAAATAGCGTCCATTGAATAGCGTTTAATGTGCTGGTTTTACCCAAACGGCGTCCACCGAGAATGATTCTCACTTGAAAAGGCGATCGCATGACGTTGGCGAGGAGTTTCTGGCGTCCGAAAAAGTAGTCGGGTTTTGAGATAGCGAGTCTAAAGTTATCGAAGGGGCGATTGTTATTCGTCATTTGTCATTTGTCATTCGTCATTTGTCAGCTAAAACGACAACATACTCATCATAAACCTTCTGCCCTCTGCCTTCTGCTATAGCTGCCATTGTTGCATCTGTTCGGGTTTCATTTGCATCCGTAGCCAGCGGGATAGAAGGGGAACCTGTAACTGATAGTAATCCTTATCCGCGATCGCGTCTCGATGGATTAGTCCTACGGCTTCTAGCCAGAGTAGGGCGTCTAGACATTGGCTTTCGGTGAATTCGGGGTTGAGTCGGGCAAACAAGGCGTCCTCGGTTATCTGTGGCTGAGTCTGTTGGTTACAGGCGAGGAGTTTCAGCAGCGCGATCGCACAGGTAAAATTACGCTTGTCTAAATCTGCCCAAATATTTTGTCCAAAGTAGTCTTTGAGAACACCGGAATAGGTAAAGGGTTTATTCAGATAGCGTTGGGCGGCGGATAGGTTAATTTCGCCCTTATTTTCCGGGGCGACTTTTTTACAGAGTAAACTCGCCAATTGTCTGGCGATAAAGGGATGTCCGCCACTTTCTCGATGGATGGCGATTTGAGTATCTTGATCAAAGGTTACACCCATCAGTTCACCAATATCCGTCAGCATTCGGGTTGTCTCGGATTGGGAAAAGGGAGAGACAAAGTATTCTTTAAAAAAGCTAAACACTGGATTGGTGGGGACATCCGGTTGTTGCCATTGATTAATCCGATTACAGTCCGCATGAACATCAGCCACCAGTAAGGAGAGTTGGCGCTGTTCCTGACTTAATACTCGCAACACCCCGAAACAAGCGTTGAATTCTTCGGCGCGTTCTTTTGGGTCAGTTTTTGTAGGAAGAATGCGTTCAATTTCATCTAAGAAGCAGAGAATCGGTAGATGATATCCGGCGGCTTGGAGTAAGGGAGATAAGGTATTAATGCGCTGGGTGAATTCAGAGATTAAATCTGAGGCGGGACTATCTTGGGAAAAGGGTTTAAAGTTTGTAGTGAGCGCTTTAGCGTTTGTAGTGAGCGCTTTAGCGCTTCTGGCACTAAAGTGCCTACTACGAACCCAATTAAATTTCGTATCCTTTGATTGAGGATGGTGCTCATTCACTAATTTGCTCAGTTGTTGTAGAATTTCATTGAGTAATTCAGCCCCATAACGCTGTTTTCCGCCATAGCGTTGCAGGTCAATATGAACAACAGGATGCTGGCGCATGGCAAAACTTAGTTGTAGGAGAATAGAGGTTTTGCCAGATTTGCGTAAGCCAAAAAGTCCAATCCCTTGGTTACGACGTAGTTCTTCTTCCAGACGATTGAGAAGTTCGACACGACCAAAAAACGAAAGAGTATCGCCAATGGCATTCCGATCATCAAACAAGTCAGCACCGGGTAAATAGCGGTCTGTATATTGGGCTAAAAGTCCCGAAGCTGTGCTACCATCTAATAACGCCTGTTCAATCGCAGCCAAAGGAATCGGAATCAGGATAAAATGGTCGCGTAGTCTAACTTCCGCCATCCGCATTCGGAATAAGGTATCTGGCGGTTCTCGATACAACAGAATACCCGCTTTTTGTTGAGAATTGCCCGTTAATTGGCTAGATTGTTTAACTAACTCCGTTACGTCTTCGGCAACAGGTTGGTCAAGGGTGAGCATGATTGGTAAAGGCGTATAAGATTTTAGTCTCCCTGGAATTGAGATAAGTTTGAGACAACGTTTTCTTTGACGGCTGGTGGTTGCGCCTGTGTGTTGGAAGAATTGCTGGACTTGTGAGCGAAAGTAATCAAATCTTTCTTTCTGTTCTCTCGACTGAACAAGAACTCGACTGAACCGCAAGAATAAGTCAGGGCGACGCCAGATAATTATACCACCGATGATTGATAGTGAGAGGAGAGTGATAAAGATTATATTAAAGGCTTGAGATAGAATGCGATCGCGCCGTTCAGCGTTCAGAATAGTTAGAGAGTCTCGTATCGTCTCAATATCTTCCTGTTTAAACCCTGATTGAATTGGATTGATGGTAGTCTCAATATTTTGGAAAGAATTGATACTATTTTGAGCCTGTTCTAAATTAGAGATAGCTTGCACTAAATCAGATGTGGATAGACGCTCTGCCTTATCTTTGCGATTTTCAGCAATTTTCGCGATAGCCGAAGCTGCATTAGTACGAACGAGTTCATGCTCACTTTGTAAGGCTTCAGTCAAGCTGGGAAAAGCCAGCGAACCCATTTGACTGAGAGCAAAAGTCGCACTATAACGAGCCGATGCGTTTTCATGTTTAAGAGTTTCGATTAAGCTAGGAATAGCAGGTGAACCAATTTTGATTAAGGCAAAGGTTGCTCTGAGGCAAACCACTTCATCTTGCTCTGTTTTTAAGGCTGTAATTAACGCTGGAATAGCCGTTTCTGAACCCATTTTCCCCAAAGCTGAAGCCGCTTGACTACGCTTGCGCCAATCGTCTTCATTCTTTAACTGTTCAATATATAAGGAAGTCTCTTTATCAACAGATTCTTGTCCCCATCCCTGACTCACACTCAGCAGCGGAAATGAAAGGCTGATACAGCCAATTATGATGAAGGTAAAACAATTTCGTTTAGCTTGTGTCAGCATAGCATTGATTAAAGTTCGTTCGTAGTTGCGCTTTAGCGCTATCCGTTCCGCTTAATTCAGGGATTGATCATAATCTGGAATTCGCCGAGTGCTGTAAGTTAGAGGAAGTGCATTTTGATTTTCTATTCTTTCGGTTAACCATTCAGATTGCTCACTGAGGGAAATTGACATTGTACCCTCAGGAGACACTTGATAAACCCATTCAACACCAGGGCAAATCTCCGACTCCATCTTCGGGACTGACTGGGGCCATTTTCCAGTTTTGGCAGCTAGTGCTTTGACCTCCAATATTTTTTGAGTTAATTCTAAGTCGAGCATATAATGGGTTGCTATACGAGGTTGATTTAAAAAGTTTGGTGCTATTATTTGACTGGGAATGTTCCACCAGGCTGGAGTTGTATCAACTGTTGCTGATTCGACTGAATCCGACAAACATATATTCTGTTGCTTATATTCTGCAAAAAGTTTCCTTTGTATATTATACGTATCAACTGCAGAAAAGCGACGATAAGGTTTTAAAATAGGTGATTTGAGTAGTAACCCCAATAATATCTCTTCCGTTATCCACACCTCTTCAGGTGGATATAAATGTAAATTTTGCATGAAATTGAATCCATGGATAAATTCTGTTTCTAGAGAAGTTAACAGTGATTTATGGTAGTCATGTTCTAGCAAACGCTGCTGCCAGTATACGGGAAGATGTTCAACATTTCTGATTACACCTGTACTATATCTACCCGTAATTAAGACAACCAATTGACTAATAAAATAATAGTCGTTACGAAGTGATTGATTGAGTCTCCAGGATACCTCTAGCATTTCTTCGACTTGTTTGACTTGACCACGGTTATTTTTTTCTAAGACATCCAGTAAAATCACGTTTTGTAAATCAACCAAACTCAAAGAACTGGGCAAACCAAACGTATGATCACCCTCCACTATTGGAGTCATATCTCTCTCCCACTGTGGAACTTCATTATTTAAGGTATGCTGACTAATCGCTTCTATTTTCTTCTGATTATTCATCAAATATTGCCTTAATTTATCGGGTATTGGAGCAACATTATCATTGGGTTTGCTGATTTGAGCATTCAAATAATCTCCTAGTTCTTCCCTAATTTCTTCAAAAGCCTGTCGGTCACTTTCAGAAATAGTAAAATCTGGATGAGACTGGGTATAGGCGTCGATAGGAAACTCAGTCGTACCCCCTCCAGATATTCCCAATTTTGCCACCAAAGCTCGCAACTTCAACGCCGAATCATTGAGTTCAGTATCCGGAAACCGTTCGGCAAATTCCTGGATGTCTTGTTCAATTTCCTTTTCTTGTTGAGAAGCGAGGAAATTACCGCCAATCATCCAAATCGCTAATAAGACACTTACACTCGGTACAAACCAGCGAAGTGACTTGAGGAGAAAAGTTAAACTATGAACCGACCACTGTCTTAATTTAGTTGATGACATACCAATAACTCGGAACAGCCCTTGTTCTATACGTTTGGTTCCCGGAATAGGAGTAAATAATAGTTTAACAATTTTTTCTCGCATGGTTTTATTGCTCTGTGCATCTGTAATTAAGCTGTCATGCATTTAAATTGGGTATTAGTAGTAAGCAAGATGCAAAGCCTGCGGCATGGCTTCGCTAAACGCACTACGGCAAAGATTGCGCCATTATTGATATTAAGGTTTAAATGCCGAACAACTTAACGTATCTACACCACCTATCGTGGCAAAGGTGCGTTACGCTACACTCTCCCAACCCTACACATAGAAGACTGAGAGGCTTTGCGTAAGTCCTAACTTAATCATACCTATTTTAAGTCCTGGCTAATGCATTAAACTGTTTTTTTGTCAAATTTGTCCCTTTGCGAGTTTTGACAATTGGGTAATGTAATATATTTGTAGAGTTTAACTTTTCCCGCTGCTAGAGAGGATAAAAATACGCATTTTCAAGGCGTTTAAGCGATGGGGTTAAAAAAATTGCTACAAAAAATACCCAATACAACATTACCGTAACAACATACTACAACCTTAAACCCCCGTCAACTCAGGATTTGCCAGTGACTTTTTCTGCCAGCCCTCAATCCGGTTATCTTGAGAATATTAAAACTAAAACCTAAAATTGAAAAGTTTTCCTTATTGAACCAGACTTAATCAGCACCAAGCTTGACTGAAAGCAAAGACAGCGCCACCACAAGCCAAATTATCGGGGGTTGGTGGAATTGTGCGATCGCATCTCAAGATAGGTCTAACTTTTCACGGGAAGTCTAGAAACCTGAGTCGGGGCGGGCGCAAGTCACATCCGGTTGCAACCAAAAATATAGTCGTGAAACCCGCCCCTACAGATTTGAATTAAGCCAAGGGAATAAGGCGAGTGAGCGCATTAACCAACGGGTAGTTACTAGAAAGGGCGATCGCGTCTCTCTTGGCTTGATGATGATGGGTTTAGATAGGAGGTCTTTATGGTAAAATTAAAAAATCTTCTATCCCTAGCGACTCAAAAGGGAGAAACCGATGAGATTTATCAGCCCTAAAGTCGATTACGCCTTTAAAAAAATATTCGGTTCTGAACAGAGCAAGGAGATATTAATCAGCTTTCTCAATGCGATTATTTATGCCGGGGAGCCAGTCATTAAATCTTTAACCATCATCAATCCCTACAATCCAGGTCAGGTACTCAGTTTAAAAGACACGTATTTAGATGTGAAAGCCGTTTTAGCCGATGGCTCGATTGTCGTCATCGAAATGCAAATTGCATCTATGGCGGCGTTTAATAAACGAGTGGCTTATAACCTGGCAAAATCCTATAGCAACCAGTTGGTCAAAGGAGAAGACTACCCACTGTTGAATCCAGCGATCGCGGTAACCATTACCGACTTTATTCTGTTTACAGAAACCGAAGCGGTGATCAATAAGTTTCGGTTTAAAGAAGAAACGGAAAACTTTGAATGTATTGGTGGTGAATTGCGATTGATTTTTGTTGAATTACCAAAATTCAAGAAAACCTTATCTGAGTTAAATAGTTTGACAGACAAGTGGATTTACTTTTTGAAAGAAGCGGCTATATTGGAAGAAATCCCCAATAGTTTAGGAGAAGTTTCAGAGATAAAACTCGCTTTAAATCTAGCTAGTCAAGCGAACATGACAGTCGAAGAATTTGAAGTGATAGATAGACGAGGGATGATCTTACAAGATGAGAAGGGACGAATAACTTATGCGGAAGAACAAGGACGTATTAAAGAAGCGATCGCTCTAGTAATGCGTCAACTGAAAAAACGTTTTGGCGAAATTCCGGCGGCAATAAGTCCCAAAATTGAAGACTTGTCTTTGTCAGAGTTGGAAACGTTAACAGAGGATATTTTTGATTTCAACAGTCTCGATGATTTGTTGAGTTGGCTGGAGACAAGCAGGTAATCAGTCCGGATCGCCCCAAGCCATAAACTGTTCGTTCGCGATCGCAGGATTCGGCATTAGCCGTTTATGATCGAATAGGGTCGATCGACTTAGCTGTACAGAACAACGCGATCGCGACAAATCTGACTACCACCGACTGAGTGTAAGTATGATTGACTTTACAGTTTGGGATCAACTCCTACGCCAATACGTTGATAAAAATGGTCGCGTCAATTATCAGGATTGGTCACAGCAGTCATACCAAACCCTGATGAATTGGCTATGGACTGTAGAACAACTCGATCCCAAATCTATCTCCAATCCCGATGAACAATTAGCGCTATGGATTAACCTTTACAATGCTTCTGTTATCGCTTCCGTCTTGGCACGATACCCGATGAAATCCATCCTACCCCGGATTTTCGGTATCCCTAACTGGTTAGCCTTTCTCTGGTTCTTCACCCATCCTTTGCCACCCAATCGCCGTTACAGCCTCAACCAAATTGAACATAAAATTCTCCGCCGCGAGTTCAACGAACCCCGCATCCATTTTGCCTTGGTTTGTGCAGCGATTGGCTGTCCTTTGCTGCGTCCAGGTGCGTATTGGGCAGAATCGGTACGCAACCAATTAGAGGAAGACGCCAGCCGCTTTATTAATAATCCTGATAAAGTTCGATACGATCAATCGAATCAAACCCTTTATTGTAGTCGCATCTTCAAATGGTACGGGGAGGATTTTCTCAAAATTGCTGACTCTATCCCTGATTATATCCGCGCTTACCTGAAAACTGAGCGTGCGATCGCGTCTAATACTCCTATTATTTATCTGGACTACGACTGGACACTTAACGATCAGCGAATATCCTCGTAAAATTTCTTTAAATAAGATGCGGGCATCCCTAACCCCCACAAGACACCCACATAAACGTAAATCGCTGTCGCTTTCAGTGATCCCCAACGTGCCACGCGGCGATCAGAACTCTGAACCACCCGATTCACCAAACGAATTCGTCCTCGCTTGACTAACTTCAGACACAAATCCGCCTCTTCCATAATCGGTAACGTGCAATCAAATCCACCACATTCCCAGAAATCGAGGCGGCGAACAAACATCACTTGATCCCCAAACAACAGGCGCAATCCTCGACTAAATAAATGAGGTCGAAACAGTAGAGGCGCGTAGTAGGTTTTCAGGTAATTATGCAACGATATTCCCCAGCGCGTCGTTCTTGAACCCGCCATCAGGGAGATAAATCCGCCACAGACAACAGTGGGGTCAATTAAAGTCTGTTGAATGAGTGATATTAAATCATCTGGCACTAATGTGTCAGCATGAAGAAAACAGAGAATCTCTCCCTTTGCCTGTTGTGCGCCTTGGTTCATCTGGATCGAACGTCCAGCGTCCTGAGAGAGGATAACCTGTACTCCGGCGGATGACGCGATCGCGACTGTCTCGTCTTCACTTCCACCATCCACCACAACCACATCCAGAGGAGGAGGTGTCAGTACATTGAGATGGCGCAAGGTGCGTTCTAAACAACTTGCCTCATTCAGGGTGGGAATGATAATAGACACAGAAGATGACATGATTGATCGATAGTGTTGGTCTAGATCCTTCAAAATAGGATAAATATATAGATTTTGCCTTTAAATGATGAAAAATCAACCCCGAAAACGAAATGATTTAGAGTTTTATGATCGCATGGCTGAACGATGGTGGCAGCCGGATGAAAAAATCTATACCCTTTCTTATCTCAATTTACCTCGCTTTACCTTCTTTGATTCTTATATCAAAGACTGGCAAGGATTGAAGGTTTTAGATGTTGGCTGTGGCGGCGGGTATTCTTGTGAGTTTATGGCGGCAAAAGGGGCAATTGTCTCCGGAATTGACCGCTCTTCTCCATGCATCATCAGCGCTCAAAACCATGCAGCGAATCAGGGCTGGGAAATTGACTACAGAGTTGGGCAAGCCGAAACTTTACCTTGGCAAAATGATACCTTTGATGCTGTCATTTGTGTGGATGTCTTAGAACATGTTGTCGATTGGCAAAAGGCAGTGGCAGAAATTTATCGAGTTTTGCGACCGCAGGGATACTTCTTTTTTGATACCATTAACCGAACCGTCAAGTCAAAACTAATATTTATAGTAGTATTGGAAGAGATTTTACAAGAAATCCCCCGTGGTGTGCATGATTGGCACAAATTCATTCAACCACAAGAACTGCAAAACTGTTTAATTAAAGTTGGTTTTAGTGATATAGATATTAAAGGATTTGACTTGTTTGGGATTTCTTTATATCAAAATATTCGTGCCTATATTCACTATAAAAAGACTGGAGGATTTCAAGCTAAAATCAGTGATAACACATCCCTGATGTATATTGGCAAAGCAACGAAAGGGAAAGAGAAAAACGCAGAATGAAATCCGTAAAATTACTAAGGGCTTGCTGAATAACTTTTTGAGTAAGGGGAACTTCAGCTTAACAGGGAATAGAGAAGAGGAAAAATTGTTGTAGTGCGAGCGTCTCGCTCGCTACTGCGTCTGCGTCTCGCTCGCTACTGCGTCTTTTTACGTTTTACTTATTTAGAGGATGAGTTTTCGCCGGATAAGCTGACCATTCCCACATCGAACCGGCATAGTTTTTCACACAGGTATACCCTAACTCAGTTAGCACCGCAACAATAAAGGCAGAGCGCACACCCCCTGTACAATAGGTAGCAATGGGAGTCTCGCGATCGCATCCCCGTTGATGTAGCTGGGCAATAATTTCCTCTGGGGAAAGTAAGTACCCTTTTTTATCCATTAAATCCCGGAAGTGGAAATGCACAGCCCCAGGAATATGTCCACCCCGTTTTTCACAGTAGGGCGTAGCGCCAGCAAATTCTTCGGGTGAACGGCTATCCAGGACAAAATACGCTTGGGTTGTCAAATTGTCTTGCAGTTGATGGCGCTGAATCGTCCATAATGGTGTAGATTTGACCACAAAGTCTCCGGGTTCTGCACGAGTCAATCCCCAAACCGTGGGAACTCCCACAGACACCAACGCCGCCTGTCCACCATTGACGAAAGCCGCTTGCGGGTGTCCTAGAGTCCGCAACATCCACACCACTCGCCCCTCTTCGCCAAAGTTATTAGGGGGATTGCCAATCACGATAACAGGTTTACGGTTACAGATACCTAACCGCCGCAGTTTTTGTTCGAGTATCTTTGAGTCTTTGAGCAGTTTTCCGTTAGGGGGTAACAGTTGCTGCAAGAATTGCCACCATCCCAACCAAACTGCACCAGGAACATGACTGAAAAACCAGGACATCGGCTGGCGAACATCTAGCACAGTTGCGGCTTCTTGTTTGAGGAGTCTTTTGGCTTCGGCTGCATTGATGACCCAGCGATGTTGCAGTTGGTTCATGATTGGATTGCTTATGGGAAGATGCATAAGAGCGGGTTTTGTTTTTCCGTTATCGGTGAGGAGGGCGGGTTTTGTTTTTCCGTTATCGGTGAGGAGGGCGGGTTTTGTTTTTCCGTTATCGGTGAGGAGGGCGGGTTTTGTTTTTCCGTTATCGGTGAGGAGGGCGGGTTTTGTTTTTCCGTTATCGGTGAATATCTGAATGTAGTCCCTAAACCCGCCCCTACAGTGGCTAAAGGGAAACTCGACAATTGACTTTTTAAATCTCCAGAATAGAATGGTGGTCGGTTGTACGGATCAACCTACAGTAAGATTCCCACTCAGGAGACCTATACTATGCTCGTCGATCTATTGAGCCGCAAGCAGACTCATTTCGTCTTGTGGCGTCCGGGTATATCCCAAACACCCCCCAGCGTTTACATTGCTAAACCTATAGCCAAGGCTTCAGATCGATTTGAGAAAGTTGGGGAATACCCCCTCAGCCAATCTCCAGAGTTCCCGGAATTGTGGGAAGTCTCGGCTCAAGCCTGTGGTCTGACAGAAGGGCAAGTTTATCTGTACTGGTTTAAAATCCACAACACTGAACCCTATAACCCAGATAATATTAACAAAGTTCTCTATTGCACCGATCCAACCGCCACAACTGTAGACCGCCGGATAATCGCACCCATCCCTGACGAGGAAGGCGGTATTGCCAGTCATGATCCGGCTAGTGTTATTTTGTATCAGAATGGCACATTAATACCCTGTGATCCGGGGGGACAAACCGTTAACTGGGAAGGAGAACCCCCATTAGACACCCTACCCGCGAACAATCAACTGGTTATCTATGAACTACCAACCCGTTGGACTCAAGGGAAAACAGAGGACAATCGGGAGGTCGGAATCGGTACGTTTCAGGATGTGCTGTCTTTGTTGCAACCTCAAGCCACGTCTCCTAATTTTTGCCATGTTGAGGCGTTAACAGCAGAGAAAGCGCATCTGATGGAATTAGGGGTCAATGCCTTAGAATTATTGCCCCCAGCCGATAGCGATGACAAGCTGGAATGGGGATATGGTACGGCTAACTTTTTTGCGGCTGATTTTGATTTAGGATATCCAGAAGGTCAAGATGCGCCAACCGCATCCACGGATTTAGCCAATTTAATTAAAGTGTGTCACCAATTGGGGATACGTTTCTTTGTTGATATGGTGATGGCGTTTTCCCGGAATAATCCATATCAAAACATCAACTTTCTGGATTTTTACGTTCAATGGCGACCACCGGGCGATCCCCAACGTGATCCTGAACAAGCGGGTCGTGACGGCTTTGGCGGTGATTTATTTAAGTACAACTATTGGAACGAAGGGTATCATCCAATTCTGGGCAAAAAATCCTGGTTTGTGCCAGCCCGGGAATATATGAAAGCGTATATGGCTCATTGGCTGAACTACTATCGGGTGGATGGTTTGCGACTGGATAGCGTTAATAATGTAGGAAATTATGACTTTTTAGAAAAGTTCCGAGAGTTAGCCCGCACCCTTTGGGAAAAACGGGGCGGTTCAAGTAAGCATTTTTTAGTTGTGGGCGAAGAATTAAGTGTTCCTTTAGCCTTAGTTCATCAAAATCGCTTAGATGGACTGTGGAATGAAAAATTTAAGCAAATTATTCGACAAGTAATTTTAGGCAAGAATGCCTTTAATGACTCTAGCTTTGAATGGAGTGTTCGCAAACTGATTGATTGTCGTTTCCTTGGATTTACCGATAGCGCCCAAGCGGTGAATTATCTCACATCCCATGATGTGGGTGGCTTGGGAAATGAGCGATTCTATAACTACCTAATTAATAATGGAGTTTATGATACTGAACCTCGGATTAAGCTAGCATTTGTCTGTCTGTTAACCGCCGTTGGTATTCCGATGATTTTGGCAGGGGATGAATTTGGGGATCAGCAGGATCTCGATATTACTGATGAACATGCGGATCATAAACAAGTTGACCCAGTGAATTATAGTCGAGTCCAAGAAGATTGGCGACAACGCATATTTCAGTATGTGGCGCGGTTAGTTCGTTTCCGCACCTCATCTCAGGCGTTAGCGGTGAATGATAATGAGTTTATTCATGCCGATTTCCATGAAGATAAACGGGTTTTAGTCTGGCGGCGCGGCAAAAAAGCAGATGAATGCGTGATTGTCGTGGCGAATTTCTCAGACTATGGAACGCCTGTCGGTTCTGAATATAAAGTCCCGAATTGGTCGCCCACTCCAGACGGTAAGCAGTGGAAAGAAATTACCCAAGACCGCATTGTTCCTCCTGAATGGGTGGGCAGAGAACCGATTTTTCCCTGGGAAGCAAAAGTTTATGCTCTGGTTTAATTTTTTTTAATGGTAACATCAGCTACAACATTATCTATTGTTTAACCTTGTAGAGACGTTCCGGTGGAACGTCTCTTTCCTTTGCGGTGGTTGCTCCTATTTTTCTATAAACTGATATAATCTCAAACTATAGCCATTTTTGGTTGCATGGAATACACTCCCAGGCTCAGGATTTATCATTCATCGTTAATGGCAGCCTTACTAGGCAATAAACTCTGTATGTAGCATTTCCATAGTAAATGCGAAAACCTGACCCCTGCCAAACCCTGACTTTTCACGGGAAGTCTTAAAACCTGAGTCGGGGCGGGTTTAGTTAAATCCGGTTGCAACCGAAAAGATAGTGGTGAAACCCGCCCCTACACAATTCACACTCACGTTGCACCACATACCGTGAAACGTTAGCTCCCAAACCTTTCTATTAGCCAGGACAGGGGTAGCGTTAACCACTTATTTTTCTTTGCCAAAAAAGTATCCTGAACAACTTTATTTCGCCACTCATTCACAACTAATGAATACTCCAGCAGAAAAAGACTTAATCAACCGCTTCAAGTTAGAGTTTGATTCTCATACATATCGCCGCATCGAAGCCAAAGAACCCCAATGTTTTACGTTAACGGGTGTCGCGGCGGGAATTATGGCATTGCTGCATGGCGAAGGTACGGTTGAGGAACGGGTAGGAACTTATGCTTCGGAAGAAAGCCACTGTATTTGTTGTCAAGAAACATCTTGTAAATTTCAGGTTGAATTACTTTGAACTATTGTTTTAATGACTACGTTTATTAATTTGAAAAACCACTATTTAATAACTAACGTTTTAAACAGGAGCTAATATCATGAAGGATTGTCCTTTATATGCCGTTTATACAGGAGGGATGCTCATCTTAGATGACTCCCTAAAAATATTTTGAGAAAGCGAAAACTAGCAAACGCAAGTCTTACCAAGAGATTCAGCATTTATCATATTATCTACGTTATTTAAAAGTGGAGTGGGAGTAAGTCGGTAGAATAAAAGTTAACGGCTGAGAACTCGCTGCCATTGAGAAGCAAGCTACGATATTTGTTTATGTAAGGGTTTGAGCTTTATTTACATAACTTAATATAGTTGGGTTTATTTCCATCAACCTACTGAGTGAAGATGAACTCAATATACCTGAATTGACCTGAATTGACCTGAATTAGAACTAAAAATACTCAAACCATAAACCTCAGTTTTAATGAAATAAGTGATTTGAACTAAAGTATAATATTACTACTCCTGGTTGCCACTCAATTGCCTTGAAAAGGACTAGCTATAGATTCCTCATACACTCTGTATAAAATAACCGTAGGCTTTAATCATGTTGCCTTTAAACCAACCATCCTCTGCATCTGGAGTGCGAGTTGGTATCTTGCATTCCCAAACTGGCACAATGGCTCTGAGTGAGAGACCATTAATTGATGCAGCACTGATGGCGATCGCACAAATCAATCAAGCTGGAGGCGTGTTGGGTCAAACCATTGAGCCGCTTGTGGTTGACGGTGCGTCTGATCCAGCTGAATTTGCCCGCCAAGCCCAACAACTGATTCAATTTGAGGGCGTAACCACCGTTTTTGGCTGTTGGACTTCGGCTACCCGCAAAGCGGTTAAACCCGTAGTTGAGACGTTAAATGCTCTCCTCTGGTATCCTTTACAGTACGAGGGGTTAGAACAGTCTCCTAACATCTTTTATACAGGCGCTTGTCCGAATCAACAAGTGGAACCCGCCGTCAGTTGGTTACTATCTCACAAAGGAAAACGATTCTATCTGCTGGGTTCCGATTATGTGTTTCCCCGTACTTTAAATAAGATTATCACCTGCCAACTCAAGCAACAGGGTGGGGAAGTTGTTGGGGAAGACTATGTGGATTTGGCGGAGAAGGATTTTAGTGGCGCGATCGCACGCATTCAACAAACCCAGCCGGATGTTGTTTTCAATACCCTTAATGGACAAAGCAATCAATTTTTCTATCGTCAATACCGAGATGCTGGGATCACTGCTGATGACATTCCAATTCTGGCAGTAAGTGTGGCAGAAGTGGAACTGCAAACGATGGAGGATGCGGCGGTTGGACATTATGCCAGTTGGAGTTATTTCCAGAGTTTAAATACGCCGGAAAATAATCGGTTTATGCAGGAATTTCAGGCGCGATATGGCACAAATCGAGTTACGTCTGATCCAATTGAAGCAGCTTATAGTCAAGTTTTTCTGTGGAAATTAGCCGTCGAATCTGCCCAATCCTTTGCCGTCGATCAGGTGCGGTTAGCCGCATACAATCAAAGTTTTGCCGCACCGGGGGGATTGATTCAAATTCAACCCAATCATCATCTGGGTAAACATTCCTATATTGGACAAGTTTTACCCGGTGGACAATTTCAGGTGATCCACAGGAGTCAAACACCGATTAAACCGCTTCCTTGGTTAGGAGTTGAAGAACTTAACTTTAATCAATCAGACTTGGTGATTGAAATGTTATCTCAAGTCAGCCAAGGGATTCAAGAAACCTGGCTGTCGGAGCAAAAATCCCGCCAACTTGAAGCCTTGACGCAAAAATTACAGCAAGTCGAACAAGCCTTACGGGAAAGTGCGATCGCGCTGCGGAATCATAACCGAGTCTTAACCCAATTAGCCAAAAGTCCCGCTATTCATCAAGGGGATTTAAACGCCGCTTTCGCTGAAATTACTCAAGCGGGTGTACAAAGTCTGGGCGTTGAACGCACGGGGATTTGGTTATTTGACAAAACCGGGACTAAACTCCAATGTCTCGATCTCTTTGACAAGAATCAAAACCACCATAGTCAAGGAATTGAACTTGCTGTAGCGGACTATCCGACCTATTTTAATGCCTTACAAGAGGATCAAGTTATTGCCGCCGATTATGCCCAAACTGACCCCAGAACTCAAGAATTGGCAGCATCTTATTTAATTCCCTGTAACATCACCTCGGTTCTAGATGTACCAATTCAAATCCGAGGCGAAATCGCCGGAATCGTCTGTTTAGGACAAGTGGGAATGATTCGCCTCTGGACACCAGAAGACCAGAATTTCGCCCGATCACTGGCTGATTTAGTGTCTTTGGCAATGGAAGCGCGAGAACGCAAACAAACGGAGTTTGATTTAGCGGAAAGCCAACGCAGTCTGGCAACGTTAATGAGTAATATACCCGGTATTGCTTACCGTTGTCTGAATGACTCAGACTGGACGATGCTTTTTATCAGTGAAGGCTGCTATGATCTCACGGGTTATCCGGTTGAAGCATTCACCCAGGAAAAAATACTCACCTACAATCAACTAATTCATCCTGATGACCAAAACGCTGTATTTGATCAGGTGCAAGCGGCTATAGATAATCACCGTTCTTACCAAATCACTTATCGAATTATCACCGCAACTGGCGAATTAAAGTGGGTTTGGGAACAAGGTCAGGGGATTTTTTACCCCGATGGTAGAGTATTTTATCTAGAAGGTTTAATTACGGATATTACCGCACAAAAACAAACTGAAGCGGCGTTACGTAAAAGTGAAGACCGTTGGCAATTAGTGCTAAATAGTACTCAGGATGGCATCTTTGAGTGGAATATCGCCACTGGAAAAGTATTTTCTTCCCCTCACTTGGGAGGGATGCTAGGTTACACCGCTCCAACCGTACTGGAAAGCTTTGATCGTTGGCGTAATCTCGTCCATCCAGAAGATATTGATCAAGTTTTAGCCACATTGCAAGACCATTTAACCCAAAAAACTCCCCCCTACAAGTTTGAGTACAGGATGCGCTGCAAAGATGGTAGTTATAAATGGATTTTGGCACGGGGACAAGTGCAATGGAATGAAAACGGACAGCCTGTGCGGGTTGTCGGTTCTCAGCAGGATATCAGCGATCGCAAACAAGCGGAAGAAGAGGTAAAACTCTTATTAAACCTCTCTCAGGCAATTAATGCAGCGCCCGATTTTGATACAGCTTTAGAGGTAGCATTGCAGCAGTTATGTGAAATCACGGGTTGGATTTATGGCGAAGCTTGGATTCCCTCCACCGATGAGTCAATTTTAATATCTAGCCGCCGTTGGCATTGTCAACGCCAAGGACTTGAGCCGAATTTGTCTGTAGCCATTGAAGGTTTCCGAGAGTATAGTAAATTACTCACGTTTTATCCAGGAGAAGAGATTCCGGGACAGGTTTGGTTAACTCAAAAGTCTCAATGGATCAGCGATTTGAGTCAGATCGATGATGTTCTGATGCGATTGGAATCAGCCACAGCCTGTGGTTTTAAAGTGGGCTTTGGCGTACCAATTATTGCCAATGTTAAGCCAGAGCAACCGACACGCCAAGGCAACAGTTGTTTATTGAGTTCTCCCTCTTCTGTATTAGCAATCCTGGTGTTTTTTACCCAGTCTAACGGTTCGGAGGACAAACGGTTAAGTGATTTGGTGAATGGGGTGGCGGCTCAATTGGGAACGGTGCTGCAACAGAAGAAAGTGCAAGCCGAAATGAAAGCGCTATTTGCCGCCATGACTGATATGGTTACAGTGAGAGATGTTTCGGGACGCTGTCTAAATATGATTCCTACCAAGATGTCAAATGTTTACAAATTACCGGAGGCGATGATCGGCAGAAAACTCGATGAGGATTTGCCACGTCCCCAAGCGGATCTGATTCTCCAGGCGATTCTCCAGGCAATATCAACCCAGGAAACGGTTTCGATTGAATATTCCCTGCCGATTGATGGCAAGGAGATTTGGTTGGCGGAAACGATTTCTCCCTTGTCTACAGAAACGGCTATTTTAGTGGCACGAGATATTAGCGATCGCAAGCAAGCAGAAGCAGAGCTTTATTTAGAGAAACAAAAGTCAGAACAGTTATTATTGAATATTCTACCTCAGCCGATTGTTGATCAGCTTAGAAATAATCCTGATGTTATTGCTGAACAGTTTAACGATGTGACCATTTTGTTTGCGGATTTAGTGGGATTTACTCCCCTAGCGGCACGGTTAAAACCGATTGAGTTAGTTAAGTTACTCAATCAGATTTTTTCCCGGTTTGATCAGTTGGTCGATCAATTAGGATTAGAGAAGATAAAAACTATTGGTGATGCCTATATGGTGGCGGCTGGTTTACCGATTCCCCGAGCCGATCATGCCGAGGCGATCGCGCAAATGGCACTGGCAATGCAAGCGGCGATGAAACGCTTTCAAGTTGAACTGGGTGAGGATATTAAAATCCGCATTGGGATTAATACAGGCGTTGTAGTGGCTGGGGTGATTGGAACGAAGAAGTTTATCTATGATTTGTGGGGAGATGCGGTGAATATTGCCTCACGCATGGAATCCTCTGGTGAAGCGGGACAGATTCAAGTGACTGAAGCAACATATCAGCAACTTAAGTATAACTATCAGTTGGAAAAACGAGGAGCAATTAATGTTAGGGGGAGAGGCGAAATGGTGACATATTGGCTTCTGGGTAATCAATAATTGTCTAGCTAAACTCTAAAATTATGGCATATACAGTATTAGTAACGAGTAAGATGCAAAGCCTGCGGCATGGCTTCGCTAAACGCACTACAAGGATTGCGCCCTTATTGACATTACGGTTTAAATGCCGAACAGCTTAACCCGGATTTGGTATAACACGGTGTAGTACAGGAACGATGAAACAGTGCTTTTCTACTCTTGGAAATGGTATATCATATCGAGTCTGAAAACGCTGTAAATGAATAATCTAAATCCCCGCATGACCTAACGCTAAACCTGCAACCAGCATCCCCAGAACCAAAAACGGTTGAGCGCTGGCTTGATATTTCACATCATTTTCCAGGGGCGATCGCAGAAAATACATATCCTGAAATGTAATCTGAGGCACAATTAACAGCAACAGTATCGCTGCATAGAGATTTTGATGAATGCTAATCAAATACCCCGCAATCCCGGCTTGAAAGATATCAATCATCAGCACACAAATCCAAGCCGCTGTCCCCACGCCAAACATCACCGGAATAGACTTCAGCCCCAATTGGCGATCGCCTTCCACACTCTTAAAGTCATTCACCACAGCAATTCCTAAACCTGCCAGACTATAAATCAGGGTGAGAATCACAATCGTCCAATTCAGATTACCAAATAAAGCATGACCCGCCCACCAGGGAAGGGCAATATAACTAGAACCCAGGGCGTAGTTTCCCAGCCAACCATTCTTTTTTAGCTTCAATGGCGGTGCCGAATAGATATAGGCGATAAACGCCCCAAAAAGTGTTAAACAGGTTAACGTGGGAAACTCATGACCTGCCCATTGATCCAACCCATACGCCACACCGATACCCGCCAGCAACAGCACGACAATCTGAGTCACCACTTGGGACACCGAAATTGCCCCAGAGGGAATTGGGCGGTAGGGTTCATTAATCGCATCCAGTTCGCGATCATAAAAGTCATTCATGGTTTGGGTATACCCCGCCATCAACGGACCCGACAGTAACATACACGTCACCGCTCTCAGGATATCTTCCGGCGTCCAGGTATATCCACCGCCCGATGCGGCACCACAGACAACCCCCCAGATCAAGGGAATCCAGGTAATCGGTTTCATTAACTGGAGACGAATTTTCCAAATAGATTTTTCACCGGGGGCGGCACCTTTCATGCCTAGAAGTTGCCGAGTTTTACCCGTTTTATCGGTTTGTTCGGTTGAGGGAGAGTTAGACATTTTAGTATTAAGTGTTGAGTGTTGAATTTTAAATTTGTAGGGGCGGGTTTAGGGATTTCCTGATTGGTATTGATGATAACCTTTGTACAAAACCCGCCCTAACCGATACGTAGAGGCAGGTTTAACTATTATCCTTTGAAATGGTGCGTTACGCTCCTTTGAAATGGTGCGTTACGCTCCGCTAACGCACCCTACACCCACCCCGACATAAGACATAAGACATAAGACAATCAGAACGAAATGATTAAACGCTGATCTTGGAACTTTGCCCCTTTCACCGCTTGACCACTCAATTGGGGCGGAAGCCAAATATTACGCCGCTGATCCCCGGCTTCAATTGTCACCTCTGGACCATATTGGGTGAGTTTCACCTGCTTTTTGTCAAAGCCCGGTAAAAATAAACTGACTTGACGATTCGCCACATCTATGCTAATAGATTTAGGCGATTGCATCGCTTGTTTAAAATCAGGTAGGGCATCCATCAACGGTTGCCAATCAGCCACCTGAGATAACTGGGGCAATGCGCTAACCGTTAACGGGGCAAATTCAGCCGCTAAGGTGTCCGTTGCCGGAATTTGGTTCAACAGAACCCCTCCCACCGTCAGATTAACCTGCTGGGCGCTACCCCAGAAATATTTGGCAGTCGCCAGTGCAGCCGTGTCTCCCGTTGTCACCAAATACGCCGCCACCCGATTCGGATCAGCCACAGCGGTTTTACCCTGTTCCAGCATTTGGTTAGTTTGCTGAGTTGGTTTGTTGGCAAAATCGTCGGGTGTCCAGGTCACATTAAGAATGGCACTGGTAACGGGTTGGATAAACGGGGAAATCGCCTTACCCAGATCCGACTCGGTAAAAATTTGGCGAAAGCGGCGAAAATACCAACTGAGAATTTCTGGCATCCCCAGCATCCTCAATGTGGTTTGATCGCCGCTGCCATCGTAGATAATCACATCATACTCACCACTGGCGTCATATTCGCGAATCGCATTCAGGGCTAAAGCACTATCCATCCCTGGTAAAATGCCCAATTCTTGACCATAGACATTTTTCAACGTTGGCGATCGCAAATACTCCGCCTCTAGCTTTTTCACCTCATCCCAACTCCGTTCCAGGAGGAGGGTAGACTGAAGCTGAACCGCTTTCAGATTCGGTTCCACCTCCGTCGGATCAGCCCTAGGGAATGTTCCCAATAAAAGTCCAAACGCCGGGGTGGGATCTTGCCCGACTAAAAGGACACGCTGACCAAGATTTGCGAACTTTTTAGCCGCCGCGATCGCAATGGTGGTGCGACCGGTGCCGCCTTTGCCTAAAAAGGTGAGAATAAAAGCCATAATTTTGCTGGACGCTGCTGGGGAAGTCGTCACTAACTGACGGGTTTGAGTTCATCTTCAAAAAACCAGGTTGCCGTGTTGTCGTCAAACTCGACGATCGCACCGACACCGCTGCCATCTGTCATTTTAAAGTCTTTGACGATGCCAACTTTCCCTAGTTTATTCACGATATCGCCCGATACCCGGTCTCTGAGACGACAGACTTGAACTTTTTGACCAATCTCCATTATTGCTGCTAGTACTTTTAATAGGATGAACCATTCCAAAGTGTAGCCGAATCTGAGACGTTGGGTTAGATCTGGTGCTGACTTTTCGCGGAAGGTTCGTTCGTAGTCGGCACGAAGAGTGCCAGACAGCGCTAAAGCGCTTACTACATACTACTAACTTGCCATCCGCTCCTGGGTTCGTAGTCGGCACGAAGAGTGCCATCTAGCGCTAAAGCGCTTACTACAAACCTACCATTCGCTCCTGAGCCTCCACCAAGGCGCGTCGGACTTGCTCAAATCCTGTCCCCCCATAACTATTGCGGGCAGAAACCACCTGAGTCGGTGCGATCGCGTCGTAAATATCCTCCTCAAAGGCAGGATGGATTTCTTTCCACTCTGGCACCGTTAAGTCTTTCAGCAGTTTACCCGCCCCTAGACAAGTTCTCACCACTTTACCCACCAAGTTATAGGCTTCTCGGAAGGGAACCCCTTTACTTGCCAAATAATCCGCCACATCGGTAGCATTGGAGAAATCTTCCGCCACAGCTGAGGCGAGACGCCCAGGACAAAACTCTAGCCCCTCCCGTAACAAAATTGTCATGGCTTCCAGACATCCTTTAACCGTTTTCACACTGTCAAATAGCGCCTCTTTATCCTCCTGCAAATCCTTGTTATACGCCAACGGTAATCCCTTCATTAGTACCAGCATGGCTTGTAAATGCCCAAACACCCGCCCCGTTTTACCCCGTACCAATTCCGGCACATCCGGGTTCTTCTTTTGCGGCATAATACTCGAACCCGTCGAGCAATTGTCCTTGAGGGTAACAAAGCCAAATTCCTGAGATGCCCAGAGAATAATTTCTTCCGACAGTCGGCTCAAGTGAACCATAATCAGACTCGCCGCCGTCAAAAACTCAATGGCAAAGTCGCGATCGCTCACACCATCTAAACTGTTGCGATAAACATCACCAAAATCTAGCAGTGAGGCGCTGTAGTGCCGATCAATCGGGAATGTCGTCCCCGCTAGCGCCCCACACCCTAAAGGAGAAATATTCACCCGCTGGTAAATTTCCCCCAATCGTTGCCAATCTCGCTGCACCATTTCCCAATACGCCAGCAAATGATGGGCTAAACTCAACGGCTGGGCGCGTTGGAGATGGGTGTAGCCAGGGATTAAGGTTTCGACATGGGATTCAGCCAGAGTCAGCAAAACCCCTTGCATATCTCGCAACTGAGTCCGAATTTGGCTAATTTGATCCCGCAAATAGAGTCGCGTATCTGTACCCACTTGGTCATTTCGCGATCGCGCCGTATGTAGCTTTTTCCCCACATCGCCAACCAGTTCCGTGAGGCGTCGTTCCACGGCAAAATGAACGTCCTCAGCGTCAATACCGGGATTAAATTTTCCCTGGCGGTATTCTGAACGAATTTGTTCTAACCCGTTCACCAGTTGCTCCGCTTCAGCGGCTGAAATAATGCCAGTGTGTGCCAGCATCTTCCCATGAGCCACCGAACCCGTCAGATCATACTCAATCAGCTCGATATCGAACCCAATACTGGCATTGAACTGTGCGATCGCCGGATGTAGTGCCGATTCAAATCGCTGACTCCACGTTGTTTGTTCCGTCACAATACCGATTCACCAATGACAAAGGACAAATGACAAAGGACAAATCACCCAAACGAACTCATCCCCCGAAAAATATAACCGATAACTAAACCAATCAAAAATGCCCAGACTTGACCCGATTCAATGAAATTATTGAACGCCTGTTGAATTTGACCCAAAATATCCGGCTCTTCAAATTGCTGGGCTAACACCAGTCCATCGGTTAGCCATGGACTCACCAGGTCAATCAGGGAATGAAAACCAGTGACAACAGACATTAGAGCTTGTACTTCCACAACAGCCATGGCGATGATTGCCTTTAAATAGGTTACTCGGAAGATTTTACCTGCAACACGACCAAGGTCATATCATCTCCGTTACGGTTTTTCCCGCCCATAAACTCTCCCACCCGCTCAAATAGATAATCTAGGATGGGTTGAGAGCCTTGGCGATGTTCGCACGCCCACCGAAAGGCTTCAATCAGATTTTCCTCATCAAAACGATCACCGTGTTGATTGGCGACATCAGTAAATCCATCCGTGTAATAGATAATCGTGTCTCCTACATCGAGTTGGATTTGATCATCTTCATACGGAGAATCTGCCTCTAAGCCAATCAACATCCCATCCGTATCAAGACGTTCAATGGAATGGGTGGATGCTTTCCATAAGAAAGGGGGGTTATGAGCCGCATTGCTATAGGACAACGTGCGGGTTTGAGGATTGTACTCCGAATAAAACAGGGTGACAAATCGATTGGAATTTTCTAAGTCAGCATACATCACCCGATTTAGATGTTCCAGGATGCGGGCTGGGGAGTGACGGTTTAGCACTTCTGCTCGCAACATACCCCGCGTCATGGTCATAATCAAGCCGGCTGGTACACCTTTACCCATGACATCACCAATGACAACGCTCCAAGGAACAGAGGCTTTGTGCTGATCAAGGGCTTGATTATCACCCGGCTGGGTTGGGCGAAGCTGATCGTAGTTGGTGGGAATAAAATCATAGTAGTCTCCACCGACTCGACTTGCCGTCTGACACCGAGCCGCCAGTTCAATTCCTTTAATCGAGGGACATTGACGGGGGAGGAGGCGTAATTGGATTTCTGCGCCAATTTCTAACTCTCGATCTAAGCGTTCTTTTTTGCGAAGTTCTACAGTCAGTTCATCATTCGCGATCGCGACGGCTGTTTGATCGGCTACTAAACGCACTAACTTCTGTCGAGTTGGCGTCCAGCTATAATTCAGGTCATCAGTAAACACATACAAACGCCCGCGTTCGACATTTTTAATTAAAATGGGTGTGCCAAATAACTGAATATCTGTGTCTAAATAGCGATCGACCTGATCGTCAAACGATGACCAAATTGCGTCCAACTGTTCTGGACTCATTACCGATTTTCCATCCTCATTGCCTTGAGTCGTGATCGTCTGAGTTGCCCGTTCAAGTGCTGGACGCAAGGTTTGACACTCTTGATTATCTTGGCAATGCATCTGTTCTAGCCGGAGTTGACCATTTGGTTTTAACAAAACCAATGCGCCTCCCTCCGTATCGGTTACCCTTGCTGACATCAAGGGAATTAATTCTAAAAATTGATTCAAATTGTTGAAGCTGCGTAAGGCAAATCCCAGCGAACTTAACAAATCTTGGATTTTGTGTTGTTCTCGGTGTAGGCAAGCCACAAGTTCTTTCAGGGCGGAAACGGGTGTTCTGTCAGAAGCAGCGATATAGGGTGTGCCATTCGTTGAATTAGGGGGTTGGCTGGGGAAGGGGCGTGCTGTCATTACATCAGGGTTGGGGAGCATCACTTTTTACTAAAGATATAGTCCAATCGGAGGTAGTCTCTACACTTATGGTCTTCAAGTAGCTATTGAAACACTTTTGACCATCCATGCTTCCATAAGTAAGTTGAAGTAAGTTGCAAACGTCCGGACAGCCTTCTTGCAGGCATGAATAGGACAATATAAAAAGCGTGGGAAAATCCCGATGACATCCTATCTTAGCGCTGTTGGTCTTTGGCGCTGTACTGAAGTCTGTTCCGGTTATTGTATAAGTATTTCACTGATTTTAGGTGTCAATCATAGCGCCAATTGAGTATTCTGCCAACGTCCATCTGGAGGATGAGTTAAACTCTGTCTTGTTTTTAGTCTTCAATCAAGCCTCCAAAATCACGATTAGCTCTTTAGGAATCCCCCATTTTTTCTATCGATTGGAAAATAAAAGGTACATTTACCCTTTTCTTCGACCAGGATAATAGAGCAACCGCTGATATCGGACAAAACCCATAAGAATTTAGTAGAGACGTTGCATGCAACGTCTCTACCAATGATCTGTCCTCACCGCTATAGCGGTTGCTATATTACAGCTAGGTGAAATTTGGGCTATTCAATCTGTGCTAACCTTTATGGCGACCGCTATATATTGAATCCATGTACTGCCCAAGCGGATAAAGAGAAAGCTCTTTTGGCTTAATTATTCAACACTTCTACATCATGACGGAAGGCAATTAAGGCATGACTATTCTCCATTTCGGTTAAGGCTTGGAAGATCTCGTCAGAGACTTCTGCGGAGACAACGCTTTTCATCTCAATATTGGTGTTATACCCAACAATATCTCCCATGCGTCTGCCATGACCCCCTTCACCGAGGACATCGTTGATGGTAAATCCCGTTACCCCTTTGCTTTTGAGCAGTTTGATTAAACGCTCTTTGAGTACAGATTCACTGATAATCGTAATTAAGACAGCGGGTTTGATGGGAATGGCTTCAGTAGACATAAGAAACTCCTAAAATGTTTGTTTAGGGAAAGATGACAGGCAAAGAATAACTCAATTCCTGTACCAATTCGAGATTTTCCCGAAAAGTTCACCGTCTCAGACTTCTGTTTGGCAAGCGGGCAGTCGTTTTAATCCACTCCCGCAGTCGCTGTCGCAGCTCATCGATATTCGGCGTTTGTTTACCATAACGCCAGCGTACATAAGCTTGAGAAATGTCATCAATCACGGTAGCTGATTCAGAGGATTGCTGCTGACGCATGACCCTAGCATATTCTAACGGCGTCTGGGCGGGGTGCTTAATATATCCTCTAGCCTTCAAAACCTTTAACATTTGCTGGTAAAGCCGTTCCATGGGTGGTAATTTCCCTAACCAGCGACGGTAACGCCAGGTTTGCCACTGTACCCAGCTTAACCAACCGACGAACCCCAGTGCGATCGCGAAAATTAATCCGCCAAACAATCCCATCCAACCACTGGAGAATATCGCCCACAGTCGCACGATTAGCCGCAGCAGCGAACCAATAATTAGATTCCACAATTCTCCGATAAAATTGCTTACGGGTGTGGGTAGCCATCCAGCAACCCACTGCCAAAACTGACGCAGCACGCTAAAGGTTTCTGTATCTTCTACACTTTGGGGAACTATTTCATGTCCAGGAATGGGGTCAAAGGCAAACCAGCCATAGTTGGGGAAATAAACTTCCGTCATGGCGTAAGCATCGGTATTTTTGACCACATATAAGCCAGTGAAAGGATTAAATTGACCGGTACCAAATCCCACAACTAACCGCGCTGGAATCCCAATTGAACGCAGCATGATAGTTAAGGCTGTGGAAAAGTGATCCGGATAACCGCCTTCATGTTTAAACAGAAACGCTTCGACTAAATCCTCATCGTCTTGTAAATAGGGAAGTTCAAAGGGATTATCGGGAATACGATACCGTTGCTTTACGGCTTGAGCCAAATACAGGGCTTTTTCGTAGGATGAGGTGAGGGGTTGGGGGGAGGTGGCTAAGAGTTGTTCGGTTTTTTCACGAATCTTATCCGCGATGTCTGGCGGAACATCAAGATAGTATTTTTGGATGTTGTCTGGGTATGTTTCCGGGGCTTGTTGGAGTCGGGTGCGATCGCGCACGGGTACTTCGGATATTACCGTATAGGTTAATCCTTCCAGTAACGCTAGAGGCGATCGCAAACTGCCTTCTGTGTCAATAGCTACTTCCCGCGTGGGAAAATAGAGTCGCTTGGGATAACTTAGTGCCGGAATAATATTCGGCAGTTCCGATACAGCGGTATAACTTTGAATCACCGTTTTAGTCCGACCCAAATTAAAGCTAGTGGGATAGAGTTGGAATCGATAAGACCAAGTCGGGCGAGTCACCTCCACCACCTGATCTTCGCGAGACAACTCCCATCCTTGACCCGTATACTGGTCATAAGCCTGTACTCGCCAAAATCCAGGGGCTTGGGAACGCACCCGCAAGACGACTTTTGGCTTTAAAGCACCTCGGAGATTCTGGTTAATTTGGTTGCCAAAGCCATAGTAAAACGTTTCATCCATTTCACCCGCACCCTGACTAGGAGAGGTTCCCTCACCACCAGAACCATCCCCTTCACCCTGATATCCGGGATTATTCACGCCCCGATTGTTCCCCTCAAACGAGCGCTCATCCAAATCCATCGGCGCACTCACCGGAAAGGTTTGCAGTTGATAACCGGGAAATCGAGGCATTAGGGCAAAAATCCCTAACCCCAGGGCGATAACTACTAACAAAAAAATACTTAACCGTCGTAGTGACAGCGGCGAAGAACGTTTAGCTTTTTTCCTAGACGTTTTCCGTTTTGGTGATAAACCGATGCGGGATTGGTAATCGAGGATGAGTGTGGGTAACGCGATCGCTAAAAATATCAACAATAGCGGGGCAAACGCTAAGGTTTGGCTCAGGGTTCCTGCTACCCCCAGCAAAATCAGCCCGATTACCATGGAATAGCCTAAATCCTTGCGCCGGGGCAAGTCAAAGCTGTGGAGGACTTGTACTTGAATCAATAATTCTGCGAGAACGAGGCGGGTATCATTGAGGCTGGCTAATAAATTATTAAAGAATACCCCCATAGCGATTAGCATCCCAATCGCCAAAAAAAACTTAACCGCAATGTTGCGATGGCGGCGACGATACCAACTCCAGGTTGCTCCTCCAATAGAGAGCGGTACAGCCCAGACACTCATCTGGGTTTCAGCAGCAATATCGGTGGCGATAATTCCGACAATCACTAATCCCTGGACTAAGACTCGTAATCCTATCGAGTCTTCGGTTTGAGGCAGTGGCATTGTGCCAAGACGCTGCCACACCTGATTTAGACCAGGTAGACGCCGGATTCGCTGCATCCCTGAAGGGTTCGACATAACAATTGACTCTCTTGTGCGCGAGATGGCTGTTAGATTAAATTCACGGGTTCAATCTATTGTATCTAAGTCCACAGTCGGGAGTGAGAGAAGCTCCCCAGTCTAACAGCTAGCACTTAACCCTTACCCCTTACATCGTTGGGTAAATCGCAAAAACCAAGGGGTTTTGGTCTGAGTCTTGGAACCGAATTTCCAGGGGATAGGTTTGATTCGGCGGCAAATCAAAGGCTTCAACACTCACATAGCCGGGATAGGTGCGCTCTGATACGGCTGAACCTTCAGGTGTACGCAAGGTCAAACTGCCACTTTCAGGCAGATTGCTGATCACCCGCAGGGTAGGAACACCTTCTTGGATCTGGTACTCTGCCTGGACGGTGATCACGCCGACAGCGGTTTGCCATTGACGTTCAACCGGATGCTGGCTGGGTGAAATGGATACAGTCAACGTGCTAATAATCTCTTTAGCCGCTAACAATGCCAGAATCATTTGTTGCTCTGGAGTTGCCTCGTCATAGGATGGGGATGGAAGTTCCTTGAGCAACAGTTGCAGTTGTTCAGGGTCACGACCCGATCCCGAAGACAACAGTACCATTTGCGCTTGATTATTCAGCAACTGGAATTGGGCGGGGAATAAGTTTTCCACAGCCTTGACCATTTTTCGCCCCAATTGATAGGGGGAATAGACGGACTCCGAACAAGCGTTAAATAGGGTGACTAAAACGTTTTCCGGGATGGGGACAGGTAGCGGTAGGTTCAAGAGTTGGGGTGTCCATACCTGAACCGATGGAACCCCAGTCGAGGCTACGCTGTCTGAGATATCAGGTTCGTATTCATGAATATTCGTCTCCCAGGGGAATAAGGGGGGATGACGCTCAATTTCTACTTGCAGTTTGCGCTTAATTAGCGCCTCAAAACGATTTTGCACGATCGGCATATCTCCCAAGTTGTAGGGGCGGGTTGTACCGCCCGGTTCAATGTCCTCACGAGTAGGAATGTCTTCTGAACTCACTCGCGTGTGGTCATTAGCGGTTTCGCCAGTTATAGTGGGTGCAATGTTCACGTCTTCAACATCCAGTGGATCTAACTCATCAAATTGAAAATTTGCTGCTTCTAGCTCATCGATAGGGTCTAACCCGTCGGGTTGCCCATGGACTGATGGTGTAGCAGCAGGAACGGACTCTTGTAGCAGCCAAGCCATTAAGCGGCTGTATAGGGTGTCCGAGTTATTGTTTATGTCACTATTCATCTTCAGATGCACCTGATCCGGATACTGAACGATTGCGAATATCCCAGGCAATTTCGAGCAATTTAAACCATCGCTTGTCAACCTGAGTCACTGTACAACCTAGGGCTTGGGCTATTTCTTGGGTGGAATGACCCTGCTGCTTGTGGTGCAGCAATTCCCGCTGTTGGGGATCAATTTTATTCTGAAATAGCTGCCACTGGTGGGGGGTTAACCCCAGATTTTTCTCTAAATCGGCTTCTAGCCATTGATGAACCAGTTCCCAACGGTGAGAAAGGGCAAACCGAATTAAATGATACTTAAATCGTTGCTGTAAGTAATCCCTCTGACGGGGGGTTAATCCTAATATCTCCTCAATTTCGCTCGTCGGCAAGTCTTGTAGGCGCAGGGTGAAGTAGTCGGCACAATCGTGTTGTTGCCGTTCTTCGAGATAGGCGAACAATTCCTCAACCACCTTATCCCGCAGGTTCGCTTCCAGGGGTTCAGGTTCAGACGCCACCATCACCTCTCGCACCTGCTGAATCGCGGCATCGTTCCAGGTATTTTCTGAATCGGGAGTACCCCCTTCGGCGGCGGTATCCATGTCTACCGAGGTTTCTGGGGGTTGCTGTTGAGAAAAGGTTTGCGCCCGCAAGATTAGCAGTTGTTGGGATCGCCGTCCGGGTAACGGAATACGGCGCTTGGCATACCGTTCGGTAAACGCCATGTACTCCGACAACTCCAACAGCGATCGCGGACGATAATTTTCTTCAATAGACGTCTCACGCCGAAAGGCATTTAAGGATTCGACATAAAATCCCTGTAAGAAATCTTCAATCAGAATAACGCGGGCTTGATAGCTCGCGGGGGTTTTAGACGGGGTAATATAGCGGTAGACGATCGCACTCAACGTACTCTGAAGGTCGATTCGTCCTCGATGAGATCCAAGGCGGTAATATTTTAAGACTTGTTTGAGGCGATGGTTGGCTAGGGTCTTTGCCCAGCTTTCAACATCTCCAGACGTCTTAATTCGATGGCTTTCATTACAAATTCGAGTGACTTCATTTGCTAAACGCGCTGCTACATCCCGGCAGTTCTGCTCGGATGCAGTCGTAGACTGCCGAAGTTGGTTAAATAGCAGTTGAAAAATAGCCTCCACGCCCTGGCAGACTTCCCTCATGATGTTCATTCTTTCACAAAGACCCTAACACACATAATCAACAACCGTTTTAATCTGGGTTTAGACTCATACATAGCAGTAAGAGGTACTCGAAAAGAGGATCGCTCTATGGATTTAACCCAACAAATTCAAGCCCTGATTGACAATGCCCCGGCTGACGGGACGACGCCAAAAATAGTTGAGGCGATTGCCCCTGTCCTAACCACGCTTGCCAGTCAGTTACACCACTCGGACTATCATATTCTCCAAACCCTAGATCAAGGTTGGGTGGTAACGACCCTGAGTAATCGTGCCCAGCCTGAGGTCGAAAAAAATGTTGTCTATGCTTTTCCTACACTCAAAGACGCGGCTGATTTTCAGTCCAATTGGGACCCTCAAATCATGGCGATGCCCGTGCCAGTCACTCACATTTTGTTCCAGATGTTAGCCCTTGACACGGTAAATAGCACCGTTTTCTTTGATACACCTGGTAATTTAACAGCCGGAACCGAGGTGCGTCGAGAGGATCTGCAACGCTTGGTTCAAACTCAGCTCCAGCATACTCAATCAGCACCTCGGTCATATCCTAGCAACCTCCCCCCAGACATTGCTTAATTTAAACTAACCTACAGCCGCTAAAATGCTAGAGACTTGAGGGGAGAGCGATCGACTCGTTCGCCAATTCGGTGCTGCAGGTTTCTCTAACCTTAACCTTTTGGTCAGCTTTGCCCCTGTTATTTCTCCTGAAAACCCTGGCTTTTCTATCTATTGTAAGCGGTTATAGTCGTTATCCAGTGTCAACGCCTGTAATTTATATCACAGAGGATAACAACAGATAGAGGATATGGTACTATATGCTCATGTAAGCTTATTCTTGCTCACATGGGCTACATTCCTTTAAGAGAAGCCGTTAAGCGACTGGGATTACACAAAAACACGTTAAGGAAGTACGCGGATAATGGCATCATTCCCTCTATACGCAATCCTGCAGGACAACGTATGTTTGACGTTGAAGCCTATTTGGGAGCAAGTGCTGGAAGTGCCACTATTTGTTATTGTCGAGTATCGAGTCCCAAGCAGCGAGATGATCTCGCCCGACAAGTCGCCTATATGCAGTCTCTCTACCCACGAGCCGAAATCGTTAAAGATATTGGAAGTGGACTCAACTTCAAAAGGAAAGGATTGCGTTCCCTACTGGACAGACTTCTTAAAGGGGATAAGCTCACAATTGTTGTTGCCTGCAAAGACAGACTGTGCCGATTTGGATTCGAGCTTATACAGTATCTGGTCGAGCAAAACGGTGGCAACATCGTGGTTCTCGACCAGACTGTATACTGTCCTCAATCAGAGCTTACCCAAGATTTACTCTCCATTATCCATGTCTTCTCTTGTCGGATGCATGGACTCCGAAAGTACAGCAAGAAAATCAAAGAAGATACGGATTTACTTGAGTCCTGACCAGAGGAATTTGGTGAACAGATGGATGGGAGTGTCAAGGTTTGTATTCAACAAGACTGTTGAATACTTACAACAACCCGACACCAAGCCGAACTGGAAAGCTATCAAGAAAGGCAGACTAGATGCTTTACCGGAGTGGTGCAAAGAAGTCCCTTATCAAATTAAGTCAATAGCGATTAAGGACGCTTGTACAGCCGTAAGAGAATCCCATAAAAAGTACAAGCTCACGGGAAAAATTCAGAAAGTCAAATTCCGTTCCCGTAAAAATAAAATTCAGTCTTGTTACATCCCCAAATCAGCCGTAACTGAACAAGGGATATATTACACAATATTGGGCAAAATACGCTACACAGAACAGTTGCCCGACAATATTGGGGATTGCCGATTGGTGTTCCATCACGGTCAACACTACATCTGCGTTCCCCATGATGTGCCACGACAAGCGTCCGAGAACCAAGGGCGGGTCGTGGCACTAGACCCTGGTGTTCGGTCGTTCCTAACTCTGTTTACTGAAGATAGCTTTGGTTGGATAGGGACAGGAGATATCGGACGCATTCAACGACTCTGTTATTACCTAGATGATGTAATTTCCCGACTGACTAGAGCCAAAGCCAAACAACGTCGAAGACTAAAAAAGGCGGCTGACCGATTAAGATTGAGAATTCGCCATTTAATTGACGAGATGCATCACAAGGTAGCTCGGTTTTTAGTCGATAACTTGGTGGTGATGGATTTCGGATGGACAGGGACATCAATGGCGCTCGTGGGATTTTCCTGCGGGCTTTGGGAGATATCCCCTCTCTAAGAGCTTGTCTTTTCGAGTGCATTGTTAGCAAATGTTAGCAAAAATATATCGGATAACCATGTCTGAATGTCCTGTTTGTCAAACCCAATATATCCCAGGTAATGTGCATCGTTGCTCTGTCTGTGGGTGGGATTTGACCCCCTATTCACCTGCTTTGGCGCAGTCTGTACCCTCAGAAGTTTGGCAGCAGCAGTCCGTTCAATTAGATTGGGCGAGACAGATGTGGGCGAAATGGTCATTTTCCCAAGAGGTTTGGCAAACCCTTTCTCCCCTGAAAGAACAGTTAGCCCAGATTCAACAGCAGCTTCAGCAGGCACAACAGGAACGGCAGGATTTACGGGAGCAACTCCAACAACTGCTGCCGCAACTGGATCAGCCCTTACCCACACTAAACACCGAAAGTCATCAAGAGTCACCACCATTACCTCCCCTAGAAGTCGCCGTTTTAAATTATGAATCAATTGAACATCAATTCACGCTTAATGATTTTTCTGACTCGGTATTATCGGTTGCCATTAGTCCAGACGGCGAAACCTTAGTTAGCGGCGGTTATGACAATATGATTAAAGTGTGGAATCTCCAAACTAGGGAGATCATTCACACACTTGCCGGACATGCCGACTCCGTTGTTTCTGTTGCCATTAGTCCAGATGGTAAAACTTTCGTCAGTGGCAGTGCTGATAATACTCTGAAAATGTGGAACTTAAACACTGGCACAGAAATAATGACGGCTGATGAACATTTGGACTCAGTGTTATCGGTCGCGATTAGCCCCAATCGTAGAACCGTAGCCAGTGCCAGTTCTGACGGTACGATTAAGCTGTGGGATTTGATCACAGGCTATGAGATCCGCACCTTATTTGGTCATACAGACGCCGTATTGTCAGTGGCGATTAGTCCAGATGGACAGAATCTAGTCAGTGGCAGTTCTGATGATACGATTAAAGTTTGGAATCTGAAAACTGGGAAAGAAATCCGCACCTTAACTGGGCATACAAATTCAGTTTTGTCGGTGGCAATTAATCCCGATGGAAAAACAGTCGTCAGTGGGGGATATGACGATACGATTAAAGTGTGGAATCTGAAAACCGGGGAAGAAATCCGCACAATTACAGGTCATGAAGATTCCGTCTTATCGGTTGCTGTCAGTCCAGGGGGACAAATGTTAGTTAGTGGCAGTTCGGATAATACCGTTAAGGTTTGGCATCTGAAAACAGGTGAAGAAATCCACACATTAAGCGGTCACTCTAGCTCGGTTATTTCCGTGGCGTTGAGCCGAGATGGTAAAACAATCGCCAGTTGCAGTTCTGATAAAACGATCAAGGTTTGGCACGTTTTGAGCTGATGTCTTATGTCTTATGTCTTATGTCTTATGTCATTGGTAAGGGGCTAACTTTACCTAACGTAATATCGTTCAGTTTATTCTCACCATGACTGGATAAGCGTTTTAGTCCATTTTAATGGACTTAAGCTATTAGCCCGGAGTTTGAACTCCGGGCGGATGTCGGGATTGACTGAAAAATCTAAAATTCTCTACAAAATTGATTTAGAAAATCTTATAATTGTCAGAATACTCTAACAACTATCTCATTATAACAAGCTGACTTGTATCACTGTTCAATAAGACTTGAATCACATTTAAAGTTGAACGATATCACAGACGTTTCTGTCTAGCATCACGGTATTCCTTGACCAGATTATTTATACTAGGTAATGTCGAGTTCTGACTTGTCCTATGCAAGTCCCCGTTAGACTTTTACCCGGCGCGATCGCCGATTTATTTGCCCAAGTTAGTATGTGTAGGAAAATTACTCTGGCAGACCGATATGGACTCATGGCAGCTTTATTGGAGGATAGTCTTACCGAAGAAGAAAGAAATTCCATCGATAGGTTACTCCATGCAATCTGTCGTGGACGTATGCAGATCGTCAATGAACTTTCAAAAATTTAGTGATAGTCCTTACTCTCACTTAATTGTCTAACTAAGATACATATCTTAGAAAATTTTAAATGGTTCCCCTCACCTGTGGAGACGTTTCTTAATATTAAGGAACGTCTCTTAATTTAGGGCTTGCTGCACAAAGCCAAAACCGCAAAGCCCATCAATACTTTGAGCTTTATTGACAGAGGGTTAGATTCAAGGAAATCGGGTAGTATTCTTTAAATGTATGGCATCACCTTGCTCAGGAAAAATGTACCCTTGCTCCCCCAGCTTCCCCAGCTTCCCCAGCTTCCCCCGCTCCCCCTCACCACAACACTTATTCAGCCGCCCCTAATTTATAGGTTCCTGTTGCCAGTCAACCCGGATTTAGTCTTATAGTTACCCTTATTTTTTTTGTGATCTATCTCACTCGATCAAACGAATTTCAATCACAAAGTTATAGCGTTTTGGTTACACTAAAATCCGAACGTAGTCACGTTACTAAAGAGACTTAAATTACCTTAATATTTGACGCATATCACTAATCAGATAAAATGTCAATCACTTTAGAACGAGAACAACTATCTCATAGTAGAAGGGTTGAATTTATGCGGAGTAACATGAAACTTCAAGTCCAACTTATACCGGGTGCGATCGCGGATTTATTTGCTCAAGTCAGTTGTTCGGGCAAAATTACGCTGGCTGATCGATATGGACTCATGGCAGCCATGTTAGAAGACTCGATCACAGAGGAAGAGAGAGAGTCCATTGATAGACTGCTACGTGCGTTTCGCAAGGGACGAATGCAAATGGTTAATGAGATTTCAGCACAGCCGTATTGTTCTTGTTCAGAGTCACCTTTAACCATCCCTAACTTCACGCTGAACCATTAGACGCCATCCACTGGCGAGTGCCAAAAAATTGACAAGAATGGGCTGCAACGTTTGCTGAAGCGGCTAGGGCGTCAGTAAAGGTATGCTTAAGGATAGAGTGACAGAATGCCCCATGAAAAACATCACCAGCTCCCAATGTATCAACCGCATCAATACAAGGTACTGATAATTGACCCGATGTTCCACTAGAGAAATACTCAATTGGTTTTTCCCCATGGGTAATTGCAATGTGGGGAATTCCAGCGGCGCGAAGATAAGCGATCGCATCTTGGTGAGTATCACAATCTGGGGGATAAAAATTCGCCGAGCAAACGGCATAATCAACAAAGGACAAAAGATTCTCTAATCCAGGTTTCCAACTCCCCCCATCGAGGACAACTGGAATCTGACGAGATTTTGCCGATTGCGCGATCGCACGACTCACTTCCATTTGATGACCATCAATCATCACAATGTTAATATCTTGGTCAATATCCGGCGGTACTTGCTCAATCCCGGCTTGAATCTTCGCCGCATTAATCGAAACCACCGCGCGATCGCCACTCCCTTGGGTGACAATAATCGAAGAAATGGGTGGAGGATTGGTTGCTGTCGGATCTAAATCCGCAATAGTTACCCCCTGATCGTGCAAATCGGAACGGATCAGGGGTGTAATCGGGTGAGTTCCCACCACCCCTAAGATTGTCGCGCGATCGCCTAAATAACTAAACGTAACCGCCGCGTTTGTTGCTGGACCCCCAGCCGCCACGGTATAGTCAGAAGCAGCAATTTTTTCATTTTGACCGGGTAGCTTGGGGCTAAGGTAAACCAGATCTAATGTTACCATGCCAACAAAAAGCCCATTGTTTGCCATTGACTATCTTTTGAGAACTATTGAGTAACCAGATAATCATAAGGGGTGACTTAAGATCCCATCAATCGAATCATCCTTTAGTGTAAGTATTTAACCGGACATGATATCATCTTCCCTTCAGGGAATTCGTTGGACAGGTAAACCCGCAGGTCCCAAACCCTCAAATATCAAGACCTCACAAGAGGGTAGTCCTGAAGTCGTATAATCACAAGTATAGGTAGCTAAGGGTTCGGCTCGGTCATTGAAGACTCTGACATTATAGTTATAGTCTCTAGCAACCGTTCCGAAATGATTAATAAAGCTGTATCGTTCTAAATAGTTGAGCAGTGTCCAAGGTTGACGGCTAACCACCAAATCCACCCGTTGTTTATCTTGGTAAGCGAGCCAGTTCACGAGCAGTTTACCGCCAAATTCATCAAACTGCTCTTCTGCCCACCAAAGGCTAGGAATTGTAATGTTTTGCTGGGATATTGTATTAGCTGTAACTATGTTGGGAGGTAGGATAGTATCGGGTTCTAAGAATTCTGTTTCTAGAGGAACTAAGGACGGTATTGGTGCAGAATTGCGTTGAGCCGTTGCTGTTGGTGTAATGAACAGAAGTGAAGAAATCCCGATGAAGCAAATTTTAAATAGCCCTAATTGACTGAACATAGCTTTGATACTATTCACAGAACCCTATGTTTGTAGTTACGCTGTCTTCGCTAGAAACTTAAGTCGAATGCCACTGACTGGTATGCTGGTGGGTTGAGCGAAGTCGAGTGGGTTGAGCGAAGTCGAAACCCACCCTACGGTATATCAAAGGTTTCGGCGATTCCCTAAGGCTTTTGGCACTCACCCGCGTTTTAACCGGGTGATTCTTGAGCTGATTCTGCCTCTGGTTATCCGCTTCAACAATTGAATTTGGTAAGCAGCGTTTGTTTCCCCAATTATGTTACGTTATGTAAAACTAGATCAAATCCTGACGAGACTTAACTGGATGATGCAATACTTTTAACCCAAACACCCATGCTAAGTCAATTTATTGAGCAACGTTTTGGTCTTTCGATTTGGAAGGTACAACGGCTGGCTCATTTATTATTTCTGGGGGTGACGATTCTCACCTATAACATTTTGGCGATGACGATCGCCAATTCCCTGTTTCTGAGTCATGCGGGATCAGAGAATCTGCCCCTGTTTTATGTGCTGATTGGGTTAGTCTCCATGCCCGCTTATGCGGTGTTTTCCCAGGTGATTGACCGTTTTAGTCGTCCCCAGCTTTTCCGCTATATGCTGGTCTTTGCCATCGCTATGGCGCTGGGAATGCGACTGTTGATCACCCTGGATACGTTATGGGTCTATTATCTTATCTTTATCGCGATTTTCTTCCAATGGGATTTGTATAACAATATCTTATTGCCCAACCTATTAATGGATTATTTCACAGCGTTGGAGTATAAGCGTTATGCGCCATTTATGGGGATGGCTCAGGCGGTGGGTATCTTGTTGGGCGGCGGTTTGACCAGTTTGCTGTCCCAGTTTTTCACCACGGAGGATATGCTGCTGAGTTTGCCGCTTGTCTGTGGGGTGGCGATCGCGCAACTGATTTATCTGGAACGCTCTCAACGGCGCATCGAGACAAATCGGAGTCAAACTCCGGTGAACTTAGTTGAAGCGTTAAGGACGTTTCCGGATTTGGTGAAGCGCTACCCCATTATCCTATTTTTGGCAAGTAGTAGCTTTCTGTTAGTCATTATTTATATTACGTCAGAGTTTGAATATTTAAGCATTTATGCCCAAACCTTCACCAATGACCGAGAATTAACCAGCTTTCTGGGATTGCTGAGAGTGGCGAATAGTATCCTACAGATGGTGATCCTCTACTGTTTCACTCGCCCTCTGTTGCAACGATTAGGCGTGGGACGAATGAATCTGGTTTATCCAGTGACAACGTTAGCCAGTTTACTGGGACTCGCGTTTAACTTTAATTTGAAAGCCGCGATCGCGGCGAATGTAAATAGTGATGGATTATATAAAGGGATTAACTTACCCATCCATCAATTAAACTATAATGCCGTCCCTCCAGAATTTATGGGACGAGTGCGATCGCTCAGTGATGGCTTATTTTATGCGATCGGGTTGACGTTAGCGGGTGGGCTGTTGTGGATTGTTCAATCCTTTCTCAGCCTAGAGCAGATTATCTGGATTGGCATTAGTTTAACGGTGCTATTGCTGGTGGTGCGCTTGTTTATGGGCAATAGCTATGTCCAATGCTTGGAAGTCATGTTACGCTCCGATGCGGTGAATCTGGATGAGATTGGTGAGGGATTGATGCAATTACCGCCCCAGTCGAGTCCAATGATTCACGACTTGCTCAACAGTGATGAGCGGTACACGCGAATTAAAGGGTTAGAATTAGCCGCAGGTTTGGGACAACCGAGCCAATTTTTATCCGATGTGCAGCCCCTTTTACCGGAAACTGATCCGGGTATCCGACGCGGGATTGTGAAACTGTTTAGCCATAAATCGGATTTAGATACCATCCATCACTTTGAGCGGCTCTTAGACGCCCCCAATCCCCAGGTTCGAGCCACGGCGTTAGAGGTGTTAATTGCCAATCAGCAGCCCTTGGAACAGGAACAACTCCGCTCTCGCTTGGGGGATATTAGTCAGGAAGTCAGCCTATTAGCCTCAGTCGCAGCGACTCAAATGGGAGTGATTAATAATCCCCAAATCAAAACCACCTGCGAACAGTTATGGCAATCGGATTTAGAGAGTACCACGGGACAGGCAATTGTACGGGTGGTGTCTTGTAGTGGCAATCCGGAATTAATTCCCCCCTTAACGCAGATTCTCACCCATGCTACTCCAGAGGTGAAACGGGAGGGATTAGAAACCTTGGCAACCTTGGCGCATCCGGGGGATTGGGAACTGGCGGAATTGGCTGTCTCGGAATTGGAACATCCCGATCCCTGGGTACGGGCGGCGGCGTTTAATTTGTTGGGGATTACTCGCTGTAAAGGGATGTTGCGCTATGTGGCAATTGGTTTAGGCGATCATCATCCCCAAGTGCGTCGTTGTGCGGCGGTGGCGCTGGCGATGTATGGGGAACCGGGATTGACGTTAGCCCAAGATAGTTTATCCTCGTCTAATCCGGATATTGTAGACGCGGCGATTGCGGCAATTGGTCAAGTGCGGACAAAACAAGCAAGTGATATCCTCTTCAAGTATCTGAGTCCGGATTTTCAGCAGGTGACACACAGCCGCCAATGGCAACAACAGATTCCCCCGACTAATCCCAGTTGGCAACCTCTAGCCATTGCGATCGCGGATTATCATCAACGCCTGATTCAGCGTGTTTTGTATATTCTCTCCTGTCTGGGTCATTCCCGTACTGTCAACGTAGTGCAACGGCTGCTCTATTCCACAGATTCTAGGGATTTAGCTAATGCGATTGAAACCTTGGCGTCGTTGAGTCATCGCCGCTTTGTGCTTCCTCTGATGCCTGTTTTGGAACAATTGATTAGTGATGATCAACCTGGAACTCGGATTCGGGTGAATTCTCAGTGGATGCGAACCAAGGGATATCAGCTACTCCTAGAAGCCCTAGAATCGCGCGATCGCTGGATTAAGATTGGTGCGTTGATTGCCTTAGCTGGGGTACCTTCTGCTTTAATGAAAGATCCAGACCCTTTGGTTAAAGCCGTTGTCCAGCAAGTTTTCCAGCCCCTTGATCAGCAGCCGTCACTCAAGGATTTCTTTATGAGTCGTCTACTCTTGCTCAAAAATGTTGCTCTGTTTAAAAATTTATCCCTCGATGAACTGCTTCTGATTGACCAAGCCCTAGTACAACAGTATGTTCTGGCGGGTGAAACCATTTATACTGAAGGGAGTTGGGGCAACCACTTCTATATTATTGGGGAAGGAAGTGTCCGCTTGGTCAAAGATATGGACGAGGTGCAATGTGATCTGAAATACTTATCAGCAGGGCAGCATTTTGGGGAGGTAACGCTATTTGATAATGCGCCGCACTGGGATGGTGCGATCGCGGTGAAGGATTGTACGCTGCTCAAGTTAGAGAAAAACCGTTTCATCAGTTTGATCACCCAACGTCCTCATATTGTATTAGAGATTTGTCGATTTTTGAGTCAGCGCCTGCGGGAAACCGATAAGTATCGGCTGGCTAGAAAATTACCCTCATCGTTCGAGGTTCCTGTAGAAAGCCGATAATCATCAACGGCGATCGGGCTATGCAGGGTGATGAACCCGAACAGGTAATGATGAGCGATCGCCGATTGTCGTCAGACAACTGATTTGTCATGAAAAAACAACCGTTAAATTTTTGGCAGCTCTGGAATATGAGCGTTGGATTCTTCGGCATTCAATTTGGCTGGGGACTCCAAATGGCAAATATGAGCGCCATTTTCGAGTATCTGGGTGCCAATGCCCATCAAATTCCCATTCTCTGGTTAGCCGCCCCCCTGACGGGATTAATCGTGCAGCCAATTATTGGCAATATGAGCGATAATACCTGGGGATCTCTGGGTAGGCGACGACCCTATTTTTTAGTTGGCGCAATTTTGAGTACGATCGCGCTGATTCTCATGCCTCATTCATCGGCATTGTGGATGGCAGCCGGATTACTCTGGATTCTAGATACCTCAGTCAACATTAGCATGGAGCCGTTCCGGGCGTTTGTGGGGGATTTAGTGCCGAGAAGCCAACGGACGATGGGATTTGCCATGCAAAGTCTGTTTATCGGCTTAGGCGCGGTTAGTGCGTCGGCATTACCTTGGATTTTAAATAACATCTTTAATATTCCCTCCCTCAGTGGCAATGAAGGGGCAATTCCCCTGACGGTGAAATTCTCCTTTTACATTGGGGCTGCCTTTTTCTTTGGTACCGTACTGTGGACAGTTCTTTCCACAGAAGAATATCCACCGAAAAACTTAGAAGCCTTTGAGAAGCAAAAACAGAAAAAAGGCGGTGTAATCAACAGTATCCGCGAAGCCTGGATCGCGCTGCAAGAGATACCCCCAGTGATGAAACAATTAGCTTGGGTGCAGTGTTTTACCTGGTTAGGAATGTTCTGTTTCTTCCTATACTTTCCCCCCGCCGTCGCCTGGAATATTTTTGGTGCGACGAACCAGCAATCATTACTTTATAACGATGGGATTGAATGGGCAGGAATTTGCATTGCCTTCTATAATGCTGTTTGTTTTGGTGTCTCTTTGTTATTACCGAGAATGGCACAAATTACCAGTCGCCAACTCACCCATGGCTTTTGTCTCCTCTGCGGTGGCGTAGGGTTTATGTCATTGATGGTGATTGACAATCAATATCTGCTATTCCTATCGATGGTAGGCGTTGGTATTGCGTGGGCAAGTATTTTGACTCTGCCCTATTCGATGCTCATTGGTGGTTTACCTCCCAAGCGCACAGGCATTTTCATGGGCATTTTTAACTTCTTTATTGTCCTACCTCAGATTGCCGTATCTCTAGGGTTTGGTTGGGTAATGGATAACTTTCTGGATAATAATCGCCTCTTAGCCGTAGTGATTGGCGGTGTGTTTATGGTGATTGCAGCGTTTTTGACCCAACGGGTAGAAACGATTCCCGCACAAGATTTACCGAAACCAGAGGTGCAGTTGTCAGAAGAAACCGCCGTTTAACCGTAGGGGCTTGGTTTCCAAGCCCTTGGTTTCCAAGCCCTTGGTTTCCAAGCCCCTAGAACAGATATACCGTAGGGTGCGTTAGCGTAGCGTAACGCACCTTAACCAATAGATAAGGTGGTATTATTTAACTGAGAAAGGAATCAAGTCTTCGGTTTTCTGGCTATCGGTTTGAGTCAGTCAATTTGGCTTAGTACCTGGACATAAATCAAAAGCATCGCATCACCGAATCAGGGACAATGTACCCTTCCTCAGCGTCTCGCAAGGCGAGTAAGACGAATGACGAATGACGAATGACGATCCCCACCGTTAACTTTAATTATCCCTACCTACTTACACCGATTAGCTAAATAGAATATGCAAATCACCATTGAAATTCCTGATGAAATTGCCCAACGACTCGACCAAACAAAGGGGAGTCTCTCCCGTCGGCTGCTAGAATTTATTATTGCCGATGCTTACCACTGTGGCAAAATAAACACGGCTGAAGTGCGTCAAATACTCCAGTTACCATCTCGTCTTGAAACTCACGCCTTTTTGAAGCGGATGGGAGTTTATCTGAACTATGACGAATCTGAATTAGAACAGGATCTTCAAACTCTTAAGGAGTTCAGATCTAAATGATTGTTGTCTCTGACACTTCTCCAATTTGTTATTTGTTGCTAATTAACCAAATTGAAATATTACCAGTCCTGTACAATGTTGTCACGATTCCTCAGACTGTTGCGGATGAACTGAGTGCGTCTGAGTCACCTCCTGTAGTGAAACGTTGGATAACTCATCCTCCCAAGTGGCTTCAGATACAGCTACTCAACACTTCTCAAAGTATTGAACTGGAAAAACTTGATCCGGGTGAACGAGAGGCAATTTTACTAGCAGAAGAACTTAAAGCTAATCTGGTTATTTTGGATGATAAAGCAGCAAGACGAATTGCGTTGGAACGCGGATTAAGAATTATTGGACTTTTGGGTATTTTGAAAGATGCTGCTAGGTCTGGCTTACTAAATTTAGAGATAACTTTTGAACAGTTGCGAGAAGTGGGCTTTTGGGTTGCACCAGGTTTGTTGGATGGCTATTTTTTCACAAGGTCTTCGCTCCCTATTACAGAAATTCATTTTAGCTATTTTTTGAAAGAATGCTAACCAAATAGCTTTTAATTGCTTGAATAATTTCTTCAAGCAATTCATTCCAGAAGTCTGTTTTACTATCAATAAAATCCTTCCACGAAAATACTTGTCTGCTCCATTTTATAGAATCCCAATCAACTGCAAAGCTTCGCCAACCATTCTTTACCATTTTTCCTTTATGAAAAAGAGTCATAATATGTGTTTCAGAATGGATGAGCGCGATTATACCCACAAATGGTTCTATAGATAGCTTATCAATGGGGTGAAATTCAATCCAAATTACCTCATAGGGAAGCGAATGTAAAGTATTTAATGATGCAGGTTTTTCTACTGTCCTATAAGAAGGAAATCCTAGTAAGTTAATAGTAGAAGGCTCTTGTATTGTTTTTGTTTCAATTTCAATCAAGTATTGCTGCGACCATGTCTCTCGATCAGCAGTTTTTAGAAGACTATCACTCTCGTCAAGATGCCGTAATTGCTTATCCCAGTTTGAATCAATTTTATAAAAACGACTTACTACATGATCATTAATTTCATAACGCAAAATGAGATCTTTCATATTATTTAATGTTTCCTCAATAAGGTCTTCTTCTATAAACATAGAATCTTTTTCTTCTAAAATATTCTCAATTTTATCCACTAAATCATTTTCATCTGAAGCTGATATGTCTGATTCAATATTATCCTGCATTTGATTTGACGATTCTTCAACTCTTGAATACCATTCCTCTTTCAAATGCTTCATGTCTTCAGTGTACGACGCAAATATTTCAGTTCCAGTGTTTTGACCTGTGAACAAAGGATTTTGTGTTTTCATTTTTCTAAACTCATCAGCAATAAACGCTTGAATATCTCGATATAAAACTTTTCCATCAATTTTTGCTGATAAAGCTCCCTCAACAAATTTTTCAGTAAAATAGCTTTGTCCCATCATCATCTGAGATTGTTGATCATCATGGGACGATGCCATAAAAATAAGATGATCAAAATTATTTTTGTAAAAATTATTATTAGAATTAATGAAATTATTCTCTTTTAGATATCGATATCCTGAATAACATGCATCTATAACTTTAACCGTCAATTTAGGTGACACGATACGGAGAAAATCATCAATTTCAGAATTAGGCAATGACGTCATATTTAGTTTTTGTTCTTCATAGTCAGAACAGAGCATATAAAATTCCTGGTCTTCAAATTTCCCATGTCCTGAAAAGTAATAAAAAACTTCTTCTATATTTTGCTCATTATCATTCTTTTGAAAATCAATAAAAGAACGTATTTTATCTTTAACAGTTTCCGATTCAGTATTTTCATTTATAAATAGTATTTCTTTATATTTTCCAGTTGCATCCAGAAGTTGCTTGACACGAATAGCATCTTCTTTAGAGGCAATAATTTCCTGGTATGCATTATACTTAGAAATACCTATCACAATAGCAATATTCATAAAAACACTCACAAAGAACTGTATTATAATTTTTATATTTCAGTTTTTCCACAAAGTTATGTTATTCGGTTATTTGACTATTGTAGCACTGTATAATTTTGTATTCAGTTGAAAGTCTGCCTATTATATTGAATCCCTAAACCCGCTCCTACATTATCCGGATGCGATCGCGTTTAAGATAGTAAGCAACCTCAACCTATTTTTTCCAAAGATTTACCCAACCGCAAACCCATCATATTGGCGCATTATGGGAGCATGATAAGCCAGTACAATATCCTGCTTAGGTACACCGAAGTCCACTAATTCATTCGCCACACCCACCTCTGTTCCATCATACTGAATCCAGATCTTGCCATCAATAATGTCAATATGAATCAGTGAACCAAACACTCGACGATATTGATTCCATCCTGCATGAAAAACCTGATAGTGGTCATTTTGACGATCAAAGAATTTATAGACTTCAATTTCTCCATTTGCAGGTTTAACTTAACTATATTTCTCTAAAACTCGTTGAATCCAATCACGATATTGAGTTAACTTATCCATGTCTAAGGATAGTGGATCATGGGTAATCGTCCATCCGTCCTTAATCAATCCAGTCTTGACAGCTTGGTGAAATCGATCTTTGGCAGACATAGAACGATGATAGACGCTCAATACATTGTATCCTTTTTAGTTTGCGATCGCGTCAATTCAAATTCTGTAAATAGTCCTCAACCCTTTACGAATGACAAAGGATAAATGACAAATGACAATTTAAGCTCTAGAACGATTAGGAACCTGGCGATCGCTCTCATCATAGATTTCACCTACCAATTCCTCTAAAATGTCTTCTAATGTTACCAATCCCACCGTACCGCCGTATTCATCCACAATGATGACAATATGAAAACGCTGTCGTAACATATCCTTAAGTAAATTCGCCACTCGATTTGTTTCTGGCACATAAATCGGTGGGTCCATAGCGGCTGTAACTGAAATATCACCGTCTTCCGGTTGAGCAACTCTTAAATACTGAAGTGCTTTCTTCAGGTGAACGATGCCGACAATTTCATCTTTGGATTCTTCCTGAACTGGAATCCGAGAATATCCAGTTTCTAAACAGAAATTCACCAAATTTTGTAACGTTTCCTCGTGGGAAATTGTCCGCATTTCAATCCGTGGTTTCACCACATCGCGAGCGCTTAAATTATCTAACATCAACGCTTTACTCAACAGTTGATGCTTATCCAGATCCAGAATACCTTTCCCCCCTAACACCTCAATCATTAACTTCAGATCCCGCACCGATTCCCCCTCTTGGACAATCCCGCCCTGGAAAAAGCGAATCGCTGCCTGGGCAATGGTTTCCAAAAAATAGATAATGCCAAAAAAGGATAAAAATCGCGAGAGCCAATAGATCGGGCGAACCACAGCCTGGAACACAGGCAAAACATTATTAATTGCCAAGGATTTAGGCGTAATTTCGCCAAAAATCAAGACAACAAACGTGACAACGGCAGTTGCAATTCCTAACCCCGCATTTCCCAGCCACAAGGCGAACAGATTACTGGTGAGAATCGCCGAAAAATTATTGATTAAATTATTGCCCACCAGCAGCGTCGTAATAAACCGCGATCGCTTCTCCAAAACCAGGCGAAATATACCAGTGGGATCACCTTGGTCTTTAATCAGCGCTCTCAGTTTAAGATTATCTAATGCCGTGATTGCTGTCTCTGAACCCGAAAACATACCCGACAGCACGAACATCACAATCAGTACGGCAACATCAAGCCAAACATTGCCCAAAAGAGGACCGATGTCTGACGCCGCAAGTAGATAAATCGGGATTGGTAAGGCGATCATGGTGACATCCTCCTACACTGACCCTACGGGTACAGTGTAGGCTTCCTTTGTCGTAGTCTTACGACTACGCTTGGGGCGTTTTATAGTGGGGAATATGCCCAGCCCCACTTTCTTGATGTTAATCGCGGCATTCCAGTCTCTGTCCAAAATCAATCCGCATAAACATTCGTGTATTCGGACAGATAAATCTTTTTCTTGATCACGATTACAACAAGAACATATCTGGCTTGTATCATGGGGTTTAACTTTCACCACCGACTTACCAGCTTTCGCAGCTTTGTAAGTGAGAATTGAAAGGAATTGACTCCAGCCAGCATCATTGATCGACTTGTTTAAGCCTGATTTGGCACTCTGACCATTGGGTAAATATTTTCCATTTTCATCCTGCTTGGGTTTGTTTTTCCGGGACAGGTTTCCCGGCTTGATGTCCTCGACAAAGAATACCTGCTCGTCCCGACTCACCAGTTTTGTAGCCGACTCATAATGAAACTGCTTCCGCTTACGCTGCAACCTCTGGTGGTGTTTCGATATCTTTTTCGCCAGCTTTCGTCGTGATGCTGATTGGTGAGGTTTACTATCTTTACGGTTAGCCAACTTTGTCAGCTTTGACTCAGACTTACGGTAGTGTTGCTGAATTGGTTCAACCTCACCATCTGAGGCTGTCCAGAACTTCTCTAGCCCCACATCTAAGCCAAGGGAATTCTCTTCCGTTGCTTCTATCTCTGGTGATTTCAGACTAGGAACGGTCTTGTCCTCTAAGGTTAAGCAGATATACCAACCATCGGCACGACGCGACACCAGTGCCGCTTTAATAGTGAACCCTTCTGGGATTGGGCGATGATAGATAAGCTTAACCTGACCGATTTTGGGCAGGTTTATATAAGCAATATCGCGCCGCGTGCTACCATTTTTGCGCCGATGAGGATTAGGAACAACGGTGAGACAATCTGGTTTTAATTGGGGAATCGAAAATATCCGGTATCGCCGCAGCGATTTAAACCGAGGTTTTCCACTTCGTTTCCCATTTGAATCTCCTGCAACAAAACGATTAAACGCATCCTCTACTCGCTTAATCGCCTCTTGAATTACCTGTGAGTGAATTCCCTTGTATAGGTGTTTAAAAGCTTCCCTTGACCAATGGGGAACCCGTTTCTGTGAGTAATAGGTTGGCGGGTCTTTAAGTTCTGGTAAATGGGTGACAAAAATTGAGCAAGCATTGACTGGGCGGCGGTTACACTCCCACCAGTTAAACCTTTCCTCTAGCATCAGATTATGTATCCGGCATAGTTTGTGCAGCCAGTTGTTTAGCTGGCAAGCCTGTTGTTTGTCCGGCACAATCCGATACTGGTAATTCAACTTGAACGTATCTTTGGTTCGCTTCAATTTTTATCACCTCACTTGCATTTTATTATAACACCTGCAAACCCAATAATCAGGTACAAATTAACTTTTAATACTGGCGATTCATCCCACGCAAGGGTCAAAGATTAGAGCGTGGGGCTTCTCGCCGGGTTAGCTAAAATGGCGAAACTTTGGCGAAGGCTATCTTACCAAACCCTTAGGGAAAATCGGGCAGGGGAAATGGGGCAAAGAAGAGAACAGAGGGTAGAAGGGAAGCGGGTTTTAGTCCCTTAACGTTTGTTGACATACCGGAATGGATTGGTGCGTATTCGCGATCGCGAGGAACCTCGGCGGCAATGTTTGGGTTGGAAAACAGACAGAGAGTAGGATGTGACGTGATCAGTATCCTACTCCCTATGCCATAGATTGACACTTAACCCACATTGTAAGCCGTCTGTAATGCCCACCAAAGTAGGAACCCAATACCCCCCAGAACTAACACCGTCGAAATCACGATCGCCAGAGGACTATCTGCTCCCTTAAACTTCATGATGCCACGATTTAGGTCTGACATATCCTGTTACACACTCCTATTCTGATTGAAGGGATTTCCCAACTTGAATATATCTTGCCTTAACCATTTTGATCACAAAATTCCATTTAGGGGTTGCTGAATTTTAATCTGTGTCTATCTACTTCTCGACATTTTCCCCCTCATCCCCTAACCCCAACTCCGGTCCCCCCTCGTTCCCCCCTTTGAATCCCCCTCCCGTCCCCCTTCAGATCCCCCTCCCGTCCCCCTATTAGATCCCCCTTCCGTCCCCCTATTAGATCCCCCTCCCGTCCCCCTTATAGATCCCCCTCCCGTCCCCCTTCAAAAGGGGGAAGCCAAAGGATGCGGGAGCTTTTTGTTCCATGGGGGAGACCAGAGGATGCGGGAGCTTTTTGTTCCATGGGGAAGCCAGAGGATGCGGGAGCTTTTTGTTCCATGGGGAAGCCAGAGGATGCGGGAGCTTTTTGTTCCATGGGGAAGCCAGAGGATGCGGGAGCTTTTTGTTCCATGGGAGAAGGAGGATCGGATGCTCTGCTCTTGCTCCCCTCTCCCAAGCTTGGGAGAGGGGCTGGGGGTGAGGGCTGGCTTGGGATGAGGGTGAGGGTTGAGCTTAAGCACGATAATATCGTGCCCCTACACCCTGCTCAGGCTAAATTAGGGTCAATAGTGGTCATTTTTGATCATGGGCGATCAGAAAAGGAGAGGATTGGGTGAAAGCGTTATTAATCATTCTCGGAGTGTTGCTGGGATTGGTGGTGATAGTGGAAGTCGGCTTGCGTTTACTCTTGGGCTTGGGGAAACCGCCGATTTATATCGCCGATGAGCAAATTGGCTATTTATTAGCCCCCAACCAAAAGACGACTCGCATGGGTAATCGGATTGCCATTAACGCCTATTCCATGCGGAGTGATGCGATTACACCCGAGCGATCGCCCTCTACGCTGCGAGTTTTACTGTTAGGGGATTCTATCGTAAATGGGGGCTGGTGGACAGACCAAGACGAAACCCTGTCCGCCCTGCTGACCACTCAATTGACAGCGTTAACCTCTCAACCCGCGTTTGAGCAAATCGAAGTTCTCAACGCCTCTGCCAATTCCTGGGGACCTCGGAATGAATTGGCGTATATGCAAAAGTTTGGCACGTTCAATGCTCAAGCTGTCGTATTGGTGATTAATACCGATGACCTCTTTGCCACAGCCCCCACCTCGATCCCCGTGGGACGCGATCGCAATTACCCCAGTCATCGACCCCCGTTAGCCCTGATTGAGGCAATCAATCGTTTTTTGCCCTACGAATCTCCCCCCGAAATGGCGGCTGTCCGCGCTGAAGGGGGCGATCGCGTTGGGTTTAACTTAGATGCCATTAGTCACGCTTACAGGCTTTCTCAGGAAGCAGGGGCGGAGTTTCTGCTAGTCATGACCCCCCTATTAAGGGAAATTGGCGAACCCGGACCCCGTGATTATGAAATCAAAGCCCGAAATCGCCTCAAAGGGTTTACCGAAGACCAGCAAATTCCCTATATCGATGGTTTACCCCTGTTCAACAACGCGCCAACCCCAGAAACCTGGTATCGGGATCACATCCATTTAAGTCCCCAGGGTAATCAGCAGGTGAGTGAAGTCATTGCGCGATCGCTTGAGCGTCATTTGTCAATAGTCAAAACCACAGACAAATGACACTAAAATAAGCCATTTGAAATCGCCGAAACCCTTGTTATACAGTAGGGTGGGTTGAGCGCAGTCGAGCGGGTTGAGCGCAGTCGAAACCCACCCGCCTCAATTCAGTACCATTCCAATTAAGACACAGCAATCATGGGAGACTTGAATTCATGAGGCTCTCGGTCTAAATGATGCCAAACTTGACCATCCAGAGCCATCTGCTCAACCAAACTGGCTAAACGGAGGGCTTTCAGCGCCTGTTCACCGCCGACAGAGGGTTGATTTCCGCCACGCACACAGTTGACAAAATGTTCTAACTCGGCGTATAGCGGTTCGATATTACTGGTGTAAACCTTTTCAATTAATCCATCTTGGCGATAGAGAACCTGACCATAGTCGGTTTCACAATTAGCCGTCGTTTGCCGATGAATCAGAATTTCATTATTGAGAAAATCGGCTTCTGTGAGGGAATTTTTACAATGGGCGGCAATGCGACGGATTTTACGATGGGTTACTTTACTAGAAGTAAGTGTTGCCACAATGCCATTAGCAAAAACTAAATTAGCGGTGACATAATCTAAATGCCCCGACTCCGAGGCATTGCTACCACTCGCCGTCAATTGGATCACGGGCGCATCCGCTAATTCCATCAGCAGGTCAATATCGTGGATCATTAAATCCAGAACCACAGAAACATCATTAGCTCTGTGGGAATAGGGACTCATGCGATGCGCCTCTAGTGCCAGCAATTTCTCAGTCTTCAAGACTTTGCTAAGTTCTTGAAAGGCAGGATTAAACCGTTCAATGTGACCCACTTGCAGAATACATTGATACTCAGCCGCCGCGTTGACTAGGGATTCTGCCTCAGCGATACTGGCGGCAATCGGTTTTTCGATTAAGGCATGAACCCCTGATCGCAAACAGGTCATTCCCACTTCATAATGTAGTCGGGTGGGTACGGCAATACAAACCGCATCCACATAAGGGAGTAAATCGCGATAATCCTCAAAGAAGCGAACACGGTATTTACTTGCCGTGTCCAAACCCCGTTCTACGTTAATGTCTGATACGCCTACCATTTCCACGTCTTTCAAAAGACTCAAAACGCGGGCATGATGCTGTCCCATGTTACCAACGCCAATCACGCCAATTCGGATTGGCTGCGGCAGGCTACGTTGGACATGAGTATCCAGATGTCTTTGATACATGCTATCTTGCACTCTTATATGCTCCTCCACCACGGGAACTAAGTCAATTTACTTATGTTGAGCCGCCTTAAACCATCCAGATAGTACCACAGCACCTTTAAATGTGAAGAATTCCAAAGATTGCCCCAATTTGCCAGATAACGGAAGTCTTTCGGACGGCTATTCTGTTTTCATTGTGGGTTTACGGTTACTTTAGGTGTAGGTAAATGTGTCAGTTTTTGGGTTGTCCATTTTGGGCTGAGGGGTTCCGGGTGCGGGGGGAGCTGAGGGAGCTGAGGGAGCTGAGGGAGCTGGGGGAGCTGGGGAAGCTGGGGAAGCTGGAGGGGATGGGAGGAGACAAGGGAATTGTAGGGGCGGGTTTTACCGCTAACGTTTGCTTTGCACCCTGATATAACTAAACCCGCCCCCACCTAACCGTTCAATTATCACAAATGACGAATGACAAATAACAGATGACGGGGGTAAAGATGTCGAAAGCTGTAGTTTTATTGTCCGGTGGATTGGATTCGTCTACAGTTCTCTATCAAGCTAAGGCAGAGGGCTATGAGTGTTATGCTATATCCTTTAATTATCAACAGCGACATCAACGGGAACTCGAATCCGCGATCGCAATTGCTAAAGGTGCAGGTGTCAAAGACCATCAGGTGGTACGCTTTGACTTAAGCCAGTGGGGAGGTTCAGCCTTAACGGATGATACCCTCGATTTGCCCCAGACGCGATCGCTCCAGCAGATGTCCCAGAGTATTCCCATTACTTACGTCCCCGCACGTAATACCATTTTTCTCAGTTTTGGGCTATCCTACGCAGAAGCGATCGGTGCTACAGCCCTCTATCTGGGTGTTAATGCGTTAGATTATTCCGGTTACCCCGATTGCCGTCCTGATTATATCCAAGCCATGCAGGAAGTCTTTCGCCTCGGCACAAAACAGGGGCGCGAGGGAGAACCGATTCAAATTATTACCCCGCTAATTCAGCTAAAAAAAACAGAAATTATCGAGTTAGGCAATAAACTGGGAGTGCCTTGGCACGAAACTTGGTCTTGCTATGCTGGGGGTGAGGTGGCTTGTGGTGTCTGTGATTCTTGTCGCTTGCGGCTTGCTGCTTTTGCTGAACTCGGACTACAAGATCCCTTGTCTTATGAAAAAGTTTGACCCGTCACCTTGTTCAAGGACAGGTTATGAAAACTAAGCAGATTGTACAAAGACTTGGACAATTCAGCCGACGACTTAATTCCCGTTCCATCTGGGTATTCGTTGCCGTTATCCAAGTTTTACTATTATTACTGATCTATTTAACGTGGTCCCCCACGCATTTAACCTTATTTGTTCCGGCTGATGAAGCCTCGGCTTGGCAGTCGTTAATCACGGACTTTCACCAGAGCCATCCCAAAATCCGGATTAATTTGAGAACGAGAACCAACCTAGCAGGTGACATAACCTATCGGCTGAAAGAGGATTTTGTTCGCGAGTGTCAAGCGGGAAATTCACTTTATGATTTAGTCTATACAGATATTATCTGGATGCCGGAGTTTGCTGCTAAGGGGTGTCTGGTTAATCTATATGAATGGACGGCTAAAGATACCCTGATAAACGAAGGATTTTTACCAAGTGCGATTGATGCAGGAGAATATAAGGGTAAGCTCTATCGGATGCCTTTGCGTTCAGATATTGGTCTCTTATACTACCGCAAAAATTTACTGGGTAATACTCAGCCACCTGCCACCTTACAACAATTGACAGCCTTTGCTAAAACTTGGCAAAACCAAGGGAACTCTCAAGGCGTTTATTTATGGCAGGGATGGCGGTATGAAGGATTGGTGGCTACCTTTGTCGAGGTATTAGAAAGCTATGGTGGATTCTGGATTGAGTCGGAAAGTTTAGAGGTAGGATTGGATCAACCTGCGGCTGAACAAGCTGTCCAGTTTTTACTCAATACAATTCGAGATAAAATTTCGTCGCCAGAAGTTATCTTATACAGCGAAGAAGAATCATTGGAAACGTTTAACCAAGAGCAAAATACGATATTCCTACGGCAGTGGCCCTATGTATGGAACCAATTTACTGATCCCGCTAATATCGGCGTACAAGTCTTGAATCTTTCAAGCAATCCAACTAATAATAGTTTACGTCCAAGTGCCTGTAATGGGAGTTGGGGCTTAGGCATAGCGAAGAATTCAAAACATCAAGATAAAGCCTGGAAAGCGATTCAATATTTTACCAGTCAAGCGGCTCAGAAAAAGTTAATTTTAGAGAAAGGATATTTACCCAGTCGAGAAGCGTTATTTGATGACCCAGAAATTACCGCTAAATATCCCTATTTACCGTCCTTGAAAGAGGCAGTCAAAAATTCAATAGTGCGCCCTCCCATTCCTCAGTATGCTCAAGCCTCTTTTATCTTACAGAAATATCTGAGTAAATTAATTACCAGAACCGCTCTTGCTCAACGAGTTGATAATAACGAGATAACCAGGTTGATGCAGGAAGCCGCCGATGAAACGCGCCAACTGTTAAATTTAGAGGCAATCTCGGTTGAACGTTGAGCTAATCAAGAAAGCACTATGACTCGCAAACGCTTAATTATTGAAATGGGTATGGGGGTAGACCAACATGGACAAGAACCCACTGTAGCTGCATCTAGGGCTGTGCGGAACGCGATCGCGCACAACGCCTTACCTGGTGTCTGGGAAGTTGCAGGTTTGAGCGATCCCAATCAAATGATTGTAGAGGTGCAAGTCGCCGTACCTTATCCGGAACAAGTGCGACAGGAAGAGGTTCTCGCTGTATTACCATTTGGACAAAAATCACTCACCGTGCAATCCGGGGGAATGGTGGTTCAAGGTCGAGCCATTCCTGAACTCAATGATAAAAATGACGAAATGCTAATTGCTGTTGCCGCCGTTACCGTTTTCGTGGAAACTGAATAGTTGAATTAACCCAATCAAAATTAGGGAGTGAATATCTCCAGGACTTGCCAACTCAATTTAGAGTCATTCATAAAGACAATATTAATTCTTTGTAGGGTGGGTTAGGCGGAAGTTTAATCTGGGTAAATAATACCTTAATTGAGATATCCGCCGTAACCCACTAATAAAAACTAAAATTGTGGATTAAAATTGACTTTATCAATTATACCTGAGTATCAGCAGTCCAATAATACCAATTTGACTCTAGACGTATTCAGCAATGGAGAATAAAACAATGTCAACAAAACCGATGGAAACACTGGTCAGGACTTATTTTACCAAAGTGGCAGCGATGAATCCCGACGGTTGGCTGGACGACTTTGCCGAAGATGCTGTCAGTTATGATCCGGTAGGACAACCTCCCACAAAAGTTCATGAAGGATTTGAGGAATTTTTTGCTCAGCTACAGGGAGTATTTAAACAACTGGAATCGACAATCGAGCATATTTTTGTAGCGGGGAATGAAGCGGCGGTTAAGTGGACAATGCAGGGACTCAGTAAGAGTGACAAAACTATAACGTTTGAAGGAATCACCGTTTTTGAGGTGAATGAAGCGGGTAAAATTCAAAGCACTCGTGCTTACTGGAATCCCGCCGATATGATAGCGCAACTTAAGGGAGGATGACTTGAGGGAATGGTTACGGCTGTAATGGATAGGATATTGTTGGTAATAAGTAACTCTATTGAAAGAACACAAATCATGAATTGAAAAGAACGGCAATGGGATAAGTTATTTGGTAATCTAACAACTAATGGAAGTGGTTAAATCTAACATGGTAAAAAAAAATTACAGCCGTTCAGAAAGTTAACTGCTAAAATCAAAATTCGTTTAATTCATCGCAAAATCCAGTGGACTCTGACTATTCAGGGATGGATAGTGACACTGATTTGTATACTTTCTCTCATGCTATTCACCCTCAACATTATCTATCCATTCCTGGCGGTTAACTCTCCCGTGGCGGCTGATGTCATGGTGGTGGAAGGCTGGATACCAGATTACGCCATTAAAGACGCGATCGCACTTTTCCAACGCGGGTCTTATAATTACCTAATTACCACCGGTTTACCTGTCTCCAAGGGATATTATTTAGCCGAATACAAAAATTTTGCCGAACTCACCGCCGCTACATTTATCACCTTGGGATTTAACCCAGAACAACTGGTGGCTGTTCCCGCCCCCAATGTAATTAAACATCGGACTCAAGCAAGCGCCATCGCCCTACGGGAATGGTTATCGACATCCGAATTAGAGGTAAAATCGATTAATCTCTATTCGTTGGGACCTCATGCCCGTCGAAGCTGGATTATATTTAAAGCCGTATTGGAACCAAAAATCCGAGTTGGTGTGATTGCGGCTGAACCTCAAGAGTATGATCCGCAACAATGGTGGCAATCTAGCGAAGGAGTACGAACCCTGATTGGGGAAGCAATCGCCTATCTCTATGCTCTGTTTGTCGATTGGCACACTTGAGTTATGGTGTACATTTTACTCAAAAAATTGGATGAGGATTCCAGCAGATATTACCAAACAGACTATTCAAATCCTTCTAAATACGGGGCAATATATTTTTGTCCCCGTCCAATGTAGTAAGGCGAAAAAAGAGTTTCATAATCTTGCTTGACTAATGCCATGGCTTGCTGTACCCGTTCATGACCATAGACAATAAACTGGGCTGTGGATGCCGCATAATATTTTCGTTCTGATTCCTTATTATTTTCCTTAAATGCGTTTTTGTAGAGCGATCGTGCTTCTTGAATAAATGCTTTTTGTTCGTCGTCAAATTCAAGTTGCCCTTCACTCGGAAAATATAATTCTGTTCGTTTTATAAAACCCATCAGTAGATTCATACATTCACGGGTTTGTTCTACCGATAAAGCTTCTTTATCGCCGCGACGAAATGCCCATTGAGTACAACCATTGGTTACTTCTAAAACCCGCAGTTTGGCAAACTTATCTAGCGCTTCATCAGCAAATTCTTCAAATTCTTCAATATGCTTTTCTATGAGATTTTTGAATGTCTGAAAATCCTCTGCAAAAAACTCTTTTAATTCTTGAATTTCGGCTAGCTTGTTCCAGTGAATAGTACGTTTTGCTTTCATAATCAAAAACTAGATAAAAACACTAAATAACTACTGCGCTACATTTGTAGGATAGCATCAGTGTAACGAAAGCCATATCTGGCTCTGTTTCCAACGCTAACCCCAAATTGCATAAGTCCCGAAGCCTTGAGAGATAAGTGCATACGCTATATCATTGAAAATTGTAACCCGTTTGGAACCCCGGAATCTTCTGGACTAATCGCCTATGTTACAGTTTTAGCAACCAGGGGGTCTAATTCTAAGCCTTAATAGTAAAACGGAGATGTTACAACCGCAAATGGTTAGTTGTTAAACTTTGTTATAGAACAGACTGAGGCTCAGTCTGAAGGGGAAATCATGAAAACCAGACAGAGAGCGATCGCAACTTTAGGACTAGCTGCTGTATTGGGAGCGCTTACCGTTGCTTGCGAAGGGGGAGAAGGAGGAAACTATACGTCTGAAGCTCCTAGCGAACAGGCTCCAATGAAAGTCTCACCCGAGGCAGCTTCCCTCCCAGAGACTCAATCAGATGCAGAGAACTTGCCGGGGACTAAATTCGCGCCGCAAGCCCAGCAATCACAGAGTTTAGATCGCCTCCAGGGTCTACGTCCAGATCCCGAAGCATCTAACCGCGAAACCTACAGCACTATCCCCGAAAATCCCTTTTTAAACGCTAGCAGCAATCCCCTCTCTACGTTTTCCATTGATGTCGATGCTGCTTCGTATAGTAACATGCGGCGCTTTATCAATGAAGGTCAACTTCCACCCCCCGATGCGGTGCGGGTTGAAGAATTAATTAACTATTTTACTTACGATTATCCCCAACCTAAAGCGGATCAACCTTTTTCTATCACCACAGAAGTTGCCGAAGCACCTTGGAATCCAAAACACAAATTAGTTCACATTGGTTTGCAAGGTAAAAGTATTTCGACCGAAAATTTACCGCCCAGTAATCTGGTCTTTTTGTTGGATGTTTCCGGGTCTATGTCGGACGCCAATAAACTCCCTTTACTCAAAGAAGCATTCCGATTACTAGTTGACCAATTACGCGACGAAGATAAGGTTAGTATTGTTGTCTATGCGGGGGCGGCGGGGACAGTGCTACCGCCAACACCCGGAAACCAAAAGGATACTATATTAGCAGCAATTGATAAACTCGATGCCGGAGGATCAACGGCTGGAGGTCAGGGAATCAAGCTGGCATATAAACTGGCTCAAGATAACTTTATCGAATCGGGTAATAACCGCGTGATTCTCGCCACTGATGGAGATTTCAATGTCGGTATCTCTAGCGATGAGCAATTGGTTAACCTGATTGAAGAGAAACGAGAGCAAGACATTTTCCTTACCGTGTTAGGATTTGGCACAGGCAATCTCCAAGATGCCAAGATGGAAAAAATCGCCAATAAAGGCAATGGCAATTATGCATATATTGACAATATCCTAGAAGCGAATAAAGTCCTAGTGAATGAAATTGGCGGAACTCTACTCACCATCGCCAAGGATATGAAAATTCAAGTGGGATTTAACCCGGAAAAAGTACAAGGCTATCGGCTAATCGGTTATGAAAATCGGCGGCTGCAAAATGAAGCGTTTCAGGATGATAAAAAAGACGCTGGCGAGTTAGGTGCGGGTCATTCTGTTACCGCCCTCTATGAAATTATTCCCGTGGGAGTGAAGAGTGATGTCTCGTTATCGGATGTTGATATTGTAGACTCTCAACAAAAAACCGATGAATCGATGACATTTTCCGGGAATGAGTTAATGCAGGTGAAGTTACGATATAAGCAACCGGATCAGGATACTTCTCAACTGATTACCGCACCCGTTGTGGATCAGGGATTAACTTTAGTGCAAGCCTCGAATAACTTTAAATTCTCGGCATCTGTTGCTGAATTTGGTATGGTATTGAGAGAATCGCAGTACAAAGGCAATGGTAATCTTGATCATGTTTTACAGCTTGCTAGTCAATCTCAGGGGGCAGATTTAGATGGATACCGAGCCGAGTTTATTCGGTTAGTGAAGCGGGCAAAATCGCTGTAGAGATAATCAGTAGGGGTAACGCATTTACCCTTAGTTTCAACTTAAGCAGAATGGCGCTGACTGAAGCAGAATGTCGCTAACTCAGACGCTAGGAAATAAATTTACGGCTGAAAGTGGGCAAGCCTTTGAACCCGTTTCAACGGGTTTAAGCTTTTAGCCCCAACTTTAGTTGAGGGATTAAGTATTTTATCAAAACCTAAAAAAACGCATTATTGTGATTATTGCCATGAATTATATTATTCAAAACTCAAATAATAACTACCCCGAATTTTTCCAGCAAGGTTATCATATTCAGCGGGAATTGGGACACAACCGCAGTAGTGGACGAGTCACTTATTTAGCCACTCATCACTCCACAGAACAATCGGTGGTGATTAAACAATTTCAATTTGCCAAAACGGGTGCGAATTGGTCAGATTTTGACGCCCATGAACGGGAAATTACTCTGCTGCAACAACTGGATTGTCCTAGTATTCCTCAGTACCTGGATGCATTTGAAACGCCGGATGGCTTTTGCTTAATTCAGGAATACAAACAAGCCCCCTCTTTAGCCGTTCCCCAATCCTTTACCCCAGAGGAGGTTAAACAAATTGCGATCGCACTCTTGGAGGTGTTGGTTTACCTACAACAGCAAGTTCCGCCGATTATCCATCGAGATATTAAGCCGGAAAATATTTTAGTCGAACGTTCCCCCCAGATTAAGGTTTATTTAATCGATTTTGGTTTAGCGCGTGCGTTTGGGGATGATTTGGCGGCGAGTAGTGTGGTGAAGGGAACGTTAGGATTTATGCCACCAGAACAGATGTTTAATCGTCAACTCACCGAAGCGTCTGATTTATATGGTTTAGGGGTAACGTTGATTTGTTTACTGACTCAAACTAAATCGGCTGATATTGGCAATTTAATGGATGAGGACTGTCGAATTAACTATAAATCTCTGGTATCGGGTCTGAATCCTCAGTTTATCACCTGGCTGGATAAAATGGTCGCACCTAAATTGCGCGATCGCTTCCCCAATGCGGCGACGGCGCTGGCGGAATTGTTACCGATTGATGTGGTGGGAAATTCGCCAACCTTGGATCAGTTTCAGTTACTCCAGTCTGGAATTACGCCGATGTTGGTATTGAAACTGGGGGTGTTGGCGGTGATGGGTACAGGTTTCGCGATCGCGTCTCGGATTACCAATCCTGTGCGGTTAGTAGAGACGCGCCATGGCGCGTCTCTACCTGAAATCCAGCAATTGCAGCAAACGGGTGAATGTGCTGGATGTGATTTGAGTGGCGCTGACTTGAGGGAAATGAATCTAAGAACCGTTGACTTGAGAGAGGCTAATTTGAGTGAAGCTAACCTTCAGGGGGCGAATTTGCAAAGTGCTAATTTAGAGAATGCCAATTTGAGAGAGGCGAATTTGATTGATGCAGATCTTAAGGGCGCTTACCTAAGAAACGCTGATTTAACGGCGGCAAATCTGACAGATACTCAGCTTGAGAGTACGGATCTCAGAGGTGCGATTATGCCTGGTAATTTTACCCCATAGATAAGCCCCCCCGTGAGGTTGTTCAGTTATTTCACCCATGGCTGAATTTAGTCCCTAAACGCGCCCCTACAACTGGGGATAAATCCATTGAATTTTTCTGCCTTTTTTCTGTCATTGTTTAGCCGGGAGTGGACGGTTCTCAAAGTTAGGATATTTGGCATCAACTTGATCCGCTTTTTTAGCAATCCAGTTAAAGAAAAAATGAGCCTGTTTTAACTGCCTAAAAATTTGCTGCGGATCAGATAAATGCGTCGTGGGTAACTCTTGTCCCATTTCTTTAAACACCAACCCTAGCGGCACATTAATTTGATCCTGGAGTTGCAGACAACGGGTAAAATAGGGACCGTAAGCCGCTATCAATGAGCCAACTCCGCCCCGCGCTTGTCCCCAGCCAATGTAATAGACTCCCTTGTAATCCTCAATAAATGAGCTACCATAACATTTAACCACAGATCCTTCAACGCGCTGAAGTTCCTCCGGTAAGAAGGGGTAGGCAACATGATAGCCAGTAGCACAAACAATTAAATCAAATTCTTGCTCACTCCCATCGACAAACTCGACTTTTTTTCCCTGAAGCCGACGCACCCCAGGCTTGGCAATAATTCGACCATGTTTAATATAGTAGGGGACTTCATTATTTAACGTGGGGTGTTTCTCAAAAATGCGATGGTTCGGTTTAGATAAACCATAGTCTTGATGAGTTCCAAATGTCAGACGAATGATGCCGTACATCACCATCCGTTGAAACCATTCTGGCATCCACCATCGCACTATATCAGCTATCGGGACTCCAGCAAATGTTTTAGGAATAAACCAGACGGATTCACGCATACTTAAAACACTCTTACGGCTTACCCGCGCGGCTTCGGCGGCAATATCACAGGCTGAGAATACACCGACAATCACTAGCACTCGTGTATCCCGGAGTTGCTCTGGTTTTTTGAAATCTTTAGAAAGAATAAATTCCCCGTGAAATTGTCCATCAAATTCTGGAAACCGTTTGCACAAATCATGTCCGTTACACAGTAGTACGCCTTTATAAATCCGTTGTTCTCCATTGACAACG
>NZ_JAVJQP010000053.1:0-102778 GCF_040218875.1 Coleofasciculus sp. D1-CHI-01 | reverse complement strand
GTTTTGTATTCTTGGCTTTCAAACTATTGATTTGTCTTGGTTCGGACGCTTGGGTTGGGAGTGAACTCCGTTTCAAGCGCATTTACCAATGTAGTGGCTATTTCTGGAGTTGTCAACCTTTTGAGGGATTTTTTTTTGGAGAAGTCAAAAACCCTTTCCCAGAGGGCGATCTGAGCTATGTTAAATCTAGAGCTAACCCGACCAGCTTGAGAAAATTACCCCTGTTTGTCAGATGAGAGCTTTACCGCCATTGATCCTGCTAGATCCGATCCTCCAGAACTGGTTGTTAGAAGATATCGGTCGAGGCGATCGCACTACTCAAGGCTTGTGGGAAGCCCCGAACAAAATTGTCCAAGCCGAATGGACGGCTAAAGCAGAGGGAGTGATTGCTGGATTGCCGATCGCGAAACGGCTCTTCCAACTCTTAAGCGATCAAACCAGTTTTGTGGCGGCTGTGGCTGAGGGGGAATACTGTCATCCTGGACAGGTAGTTGCTCGTTTACATGGCGCTCTAGATACTCTATTGATGGGAGAACGAGTGGCTCTCAACCTGGCGATGCACTTAAGCGGGATTTCTACCCTTACCCGCGAATATGTCGATCAACTCATCCATTTTCCCACTCAACTCGTCGATACCCGTAAAACGACCCCTGGGCTAAGACTGCTAGAAAAATATGCCACCCAAGTCGGCGGTGCCATTAATCATCGTTTTGGCTTAGATGATGCCGTGATGATTAAAGACAATCATATAGTGGCAGCAGGTAGCATCAAAGACGCGATCGCTCGTATCCGGGAACAAATGCCCTACCCCCTAAGGATTGAAGTCGAAACCGAAACCCTAGAGCAAGTGACAGAAGCCTTAGATCAGGGGGCTGACATTATCATGCTGGACAATATGCCCTTAGAGAGGATGCGACAGGCGGTACATAAGATTCGCGGCAAAAATGACCGACTGAAAATTGAAGCCTCTGGGAATATCACCCTGGACACCATTCGTGCTGTAGCCCAAACCGGTGTAGACTATATTTCCACGAGTGCCCCCATAACTCGTTCCACTTGGCTGGATTTAAGTATGAACTTACTGCACGAGAATCACATTTAAGTGGGTGGACACAATTAAAGTTAACGGTTGAGATTGGGGAACAGGGAACACCTCGACTTACCTCGACTCCGCTCGGTAACACGCTCGGTGTCTCACAGGGAACAGTAAGGGTTTGAGGCTTGTTTATATGACTTAATCTAGTTAATTTTATTTCCACCAACCTACTTAAAGTTCATTTCCTAATGTTTTGAGTAAGCCATGTCTCCCTAATTCTTGGCAACCTCTTATCGTTTCAACTCTTTACCTAGCGCAATGACTTCAACCTTGGAACAACTAAAAGCCAAATGTGAGCAAGCATTGATTGCTGCCTTTGGTGAAACGATGGCGGGTACAGATCCAATGTTAGTTCCTGCCAGTAACCCAAAATTTGGTGATTATCAATCGAATGCGGCACTCTCTCTGGCAAAACCGCTAGGTCAACCTCCACGAGCGATCGCACAGATGCTGATTAACCATCTCGATGTTGCTGATATCTGCCATCCTCCCACAGTCGCAGGACCCGGTTTTATTAATTTCACCCTCAAATCCGCCTATTTAGAAGCCAAGCTGAATAGGAATCTCACCCACCCTCGCTTAGGTGTAGAACCCGCCAAACAGCCCCAGCGCGTTGTTGTGGATTTTTCCAGTCCAAACATTGCTAAAGAAATGCATGTCGGTCATCTGCGCTCCACTATTATTGGTGACTGCATTGCCCGTGTTTTGGAATTTCGAGATCATCATGTCCTGCGCTTCAATCATGTCGGAGATTGGGGAACTCAATTTGGCATGTTAATTACCTATCTTCGGGAAGTTTGCCCAGAGGCATTAACCACGGCTGAGGCGGTTGATTTAGGAGATTTAGTTAGCTTTTATCGACAAGCTAAAAAACGGTTCGATACCGATGAAGCCTTCCAAGAAGCCGCACGACAGGAAGTTGTGAAACTGCAAGCTGGGGCTGAAGATACCAAACGAGCTTGGCAGTTGCTGTGTGAGCAATCCCGGCGGGAATTTCAGGTCATTTATGATTTACTGGATGTGCATATCACCGAACGGGGTGAATCATTCTATAACCCCTTACTTCCCGATGTCGTCAAAGATTTAGAACAATCAGGCTTATTAGTGGAAAACCAAGGCGCTAAATGCGTTTTTTTAGAAGGATTTACGAATAAAAAAGGTGAACCTTTACCCTTAATTGTGCAAAAGTCGGATGGGGGTTATAACTATGCTACAACTGACTTAGCGGCACTACGCTACCGGATTGAGCAAGATGGGGCAAATCGGATTATTTATGTTACTGATGCTGGACAAGCGAATCATTTTGCCCAAGTATTTCAGGTTGCACAACGAGCAGGTTGGTTACCGGAGACTGTTGAAATCGTGCATGTTCCCTTTGGATTGGTACTAGGGGAAGACGGGAAAAAGCTAAAAACTCGGTCGGGAGAGACAGTACGATTGCGGGATTTATTAGATGAAGCGATCGCGCGGGCGCGTGCTGATCTGGAAACTCGCATCCAAGAGGAGGAACGCCAGGAAACCGAGGAGTTCATTGAACATGTGGCTCAAGTGGTTGGTATGGCGGCGGTCAAATATGCTGACCTCAGTCAAAATCGCACCAGCAACTATGTGTTTAGCTTCGATAAGATGCTATCGCTCAAAGGAAATACAGCACCGTATCTGCTGTATGCTTATGCCCGGATTCAAAGTATTGGTCGCAAAGGTGGCATTGATTTTGAGCAGTTAAGAACATCTACTCAAGTCTCATTAAAAGAAGACCAAGAAGCAACACTAGCTAAACATCTACTACAAGTAAACGAGGTAATTAAAGAAGTTGAGCAAGAGTTATTGCCTAATCGTCTTTGTCAGTATTTGTATGAACTGAGCGAGAAATTCAGTCAATTTTATGACCAATGTCCTGTGCTTAAAGCGGAGGAATCCGTGAGACTATCACGATTAATATTGTGTGACTTAACAGCTCAAACATTGAAACTGGGATTGTCGTTACTCGGTATTTCGGTACTCGAACGGATGTAGAAAACATCCCCGTTTGCCAAAGGATAGCTTTTCAGTCTGATCAACCGCTGGTTCAAGGAAGATAACTTAGCAAGTGCAAGTAAATCACCCTCAAACCCTTACTGTTCCGTGTTCCCCGTTCCCTGTTCCCTAATCTCAACTGTTAACTTTAATTGTGTCCACCCACTTACTGGTCATATTCACGGAATTTTCACATAAATCGAGCCATTCTTCATCAACGCTTATCCCAAAAGCCTCTGTAGAACGGTTAAGCTACTAGGTAAGACGATATACATCGCTTACTCCCAAGTTGCAATTAGTGTATCTCACTCCTTATCCCGTTCTCAGTGGGTCGAGAACGGGATTTTTCATTATTGGGTGGTACCATTTTGATAAGTAAAAAGGGATAGAGTATCGGGATCAATAACAACGGACAAAGAAGCCATGACCAACGACCAGACCCAACTTTACAGAAACTTCATCGATTTTTCATATAAACTTTATCGTGGCTACACACAACTCCTGCCACTTGGGTAGATAATAAAAATATAGATGAAATCTTTTTCCCACCCTTGGAAAAGTCCCCGAAAGGGGATTTTTTTTTTGGCGACATAACTTAACAAAACTTCAACCCATAATCCCCTTTGCCGGATTCCCGAAAGCGATAACTGTAAGAGGGGGTGACGATTGTACTCACCCTCTGATTAATGAAAATCTCAGCTCAAGCCCTCTGTGTTGGATTACTTGTTTCTGGAGGGTTAACTTCGCCTGTCATTGCCCAAACCCTTGAGTCGGAAACCGATACGCCCCGTTCACTGACTGAAGGAACTGCCACAGATTTGAGAGTCTTACCCCGTATAGGCGGTCAGTTTACCAGCGAAGGAGCCGGCTATCAAGACCCATTTTTTAGTCTGGAAGGCTTTGTTCCGATTACTCAGAATCCCGGAAGTACCGTGACATTTCTGGAAGGGCAATTACACCTGTTCACCGACTCCACGATGGGCGGAACGATTCTTCTGGGACAACGATTTTACAATTCCACGCAAAACCGGATTCTCGGAGGCTATCTTTCCTACGATACCCGCGATACCGGAAACAGCTTGTTTCACCAAATTGGTGCAGGGTTTGAACGACTAGGAGACGATTGGGATTTGCGGGTGAATGCGTATTTGCCAGTTGGTGAACGCCGCCCAGAGGTGGATGAGTCGTTCTCCCTGGGCGGATTTCAGGAGAATAATTTACTTCTCAATCATCGCCAGCGCTTTGAAGCAGCAATGGCTGGATTTGATATTGAAGCGGGGGGAAGGTTATTGCGATTAGGGGCGGGAGATTTACGGGGATATGCAGGGTTTTATTACTATGGTGGGGAGGGAACTGATGGTGCGATTGGGATTCGAGGGCGATTGGAGGCGCGTCCCACTGATTATCTGAATCTGGGTTTATCGGTGCAAACTGACCAAATTTTTGATACTCGGATTCTCCTCAGTTTAGGCGCAACCTTTCCTGGAACTCGTCCCCGTGGGGTTGAATCAGGTAGCGCTTTTGCGCGTATGGGGGAATCGGTGGGACGTATCGCCACCATTGTTGTTGATGAACAAACCGAAAATGAGCAAGTTGCGGCGATAAATCCCCAAACGGGTCAACCTTGGCAGTTTCAACAGGTCACGTTGGGGAGGAGTACCGGAAATGGTACGTTTGAAACACCGTTTGGGACAGTGCAAGATGCATTGAGTGTGGCACAAGCTGATGATATTGTTTATGTGCAAGTGGGTACGACATCTGAGACAGAAGGGTTTCAGTTTGCTGATGGAGTAACGGTACTCTCAGCAGCATTACCCCAATACATTGATACTCAGCAACTAGGTACGCTTCAGTTACCCTTATCGGGAAGCGGTGAGTTTCCCACGATTACAGGAACAGTAACCCTAGCCAATAATACGACCCTGACCGGCTTTGCGATCGCGAATGCCACGGGAAATGGTATCCAAGGCGCGGCTATTGAGAATGTGACGATTCAAGATAACCGCATCACCAACGCCACAGGACAAGGGATTAGTCTCATCGATGTAACTGGAACCAGTGCGATCGCTCGTAATGTTATCACAAATAGTGGTCAGCAGGGCGTTTTTATTCAAGCATCGGGAACCACTCAACAAGAACTCACCCTAGATAGTAATCAAATCAGTGACAGTGGTGGTCAAGGTGTTTTTATTCAAGCCTCTGGTGAGGTGCAACAGCAATTAACCGCAACCAATAATCAAATTACTAATAGTGTCGGTCAAGGATTTTATCTGGCTGGGAATAATAATAGTCGTCAAGTCTTTGACGTTTTAAATACAAGTATTAGTAACACCGTCTTGGATGAAAATGGGGATGGTGGTCAAGGTCTTTTCCTGCAAGCCAATGCCAGCGCCCAGCAAACTTTGACTCTGGAGACCTTAACGGTTACTGAAAGTGCAGGTCAAGGCATCTTTATCGCCGCCAATGGTAACGAAAATGACCTGACGCAGCAATCTATCCAAGATTTTAACCTCAGTAACGCCACCGTTAGCGAGAGTACAGGACAAGGAATTTTTATCGCCGCTAATAATAACAGTGAGCAAACCTTTGATATTGATGCCAGTAGCATTAACCAGACTCGCCTCGGCAGTAATGGGGATGGCGGTCAAGGTGTCTTTATTCAGGGGAATCGCGTCGCTGTTCAAGATTTCACCCTCAACGATACCACAGTCACAAATAGCGCTGGACAAGGCATTTTAATTGCTACCAATGGTGATGAAAAGGACTTAACTGCCCAATCGAGACAGGAGTTCCAAGTGAATAGCACGGACGTGAGTGATACTGTAGGTCAGGGAATTTTTATTGCCGCCAACAATAACAGCGAACAAGTCTTTAATATCGACAGCAGCACGATTCGTAATATTGAACTCGACGCTCAAGGCGAAGGTGGACAAGGGATTTTTGTGCAAGGTAATCGTATGGCAGTCCAAGAGTTTCAGATTGATAGTACCACGATAACCAACAATGCTGGACAGGGTATTTTTGTGGCAACGAATGGAGATGAAAATGACCTCAGTGTACAATCACAGCAAGAGTTTGCCATCACAGACGCCCAGATTAGCCAGAGTATAGGTCAGGGAATTTTCATGAGCGCTAATAACAATAGCACTCAAAATTTTGAGATTAAAGATAGTACGATTAATGGCACAACTTTGAATACTTTAAACAGTGGCGGTCAAGGGGTTTTTGTCCAAGCCAATAGCATTGCCCAACAAGACTTCACGATTGATAATCTCCAAATCAGTGATAGTCAGGGTCAAGGTATTTTTGTTGGGGCGAATGGGGATGAGAAGAATCCCGAACTCCAATCTCAGCAACGGTTTCAGATTAGTAATGTGCAGATTAGTAATAGCACAGGTCAGGGAATTTTTGTATCGGCGAATAATAATAGCCGCCAGGAGTTTGAGGTTGAAACCAGTACAATTAGCGGTACAACTCCCACCAGTGGAACGGATGGAGGTCAAGGCATTTTTGTCCAGGGAAATGCTGTCTCGGTACAAGATTATCGGATTAACAATACCATGGTTACGGATAATGCTAGTCAGGGTATCTTTTTGCAAACGAATGGCAATGCTGAAACTCTTGCCGATGTAGAGTTGACAATTTTGGATAAAAATGCTATTCCAGGATTTAATGCTGTACTCAATAGCGATCGCACATTCTGCCTCGCCCTAACTGAGACTACCAGCACGACAGCGTTTCAGCTTCAGCGCAATAATGGCACATTCGAGGTCGTGAATCTAGATACTCTCACTCAGAATAATACAGGAACCGTTAATTTTGCTCCCACCCTGGAAGACTTTACTAACGTTTTTCAGTGTAATTGAGGGTAGTGGCGTGGCACACCTTATTTGGTTGATTAGAATTGTAGGGGCGCACGCCCCGTGCGCCCGATTTAACCATCAATCTATCCCACAATTTTAGCTGTGCCACGCCAGTAGGAGGGGTGTAGGGGCGGGTTTAGCCGTTTAATTGACGGGTATACCGATAACTTATCAACAAAACCCGCCCTCTGGTCGTTTAGATTTGAGACAAAGGACGTAGCGTGGTTCTCAAGGGATCAAGTAGGACGAATGACGTAGCTTGCTTCTCGCGAAGCGAGTATGACGAATAACAAATAGCTATTTTGTCAAGATCAGTTTTAGATCAAGAGCAAAGTGCGTCAGAACTGATCTAGAAGATCGTCTAGCTTATGAGTCAATATAATAAGTAGCAAGACTCCAGATGCAGTCATCAACCAAACAACTCTGCCTGAAGGAGAAAAGCATACACCCTGATACTTGTCCTCAGCCTTTCACAGAAAGCGCTGAGGTTTTTCGTATGTTGCCACTTTAACGGATGCGGATGGCTTGAATAAATTCGTTTACGGCATCGTACTGATCGGGATACGCAATGTAGCGTAACAACAGCGCCTTATCCAAATCGGGGAAAAAGGAACTACGATTCACCTCTTCGTACTCTAGAGATGCGCCCAGAGAGAATATCCTCATCTGATCGGATTTCCAGAACCAGACTTCAGACACTCGTCTGGCTTTATACAAATCCCGTCTATCGATAGTTCCACTGGTCACGATAATTTCGATCACAATATCAGGCGTTTCCTTATTACTACCAACGCAATAAGATTCATCAGGTGTACCGGAGGCATATCCAGGCGATTCCAGCGTAAATCCGCCACGCCTGTAAAATCGGATGCCCTTTTCTCTCATGTAAGCTTCTAACAGCAAGCTAAGAGTGCTTTTAATATTTTCATGAAATGCCCCAATCGGAGACATAATTTCCATTACCCCGGATAAGTAAGTCAGCCTGACACCTTGATTATTCTGTAATTGGGTTTCGATCGCTTTGAACTGTTCCCAGGTAATATCATGCAAAGTCACCAATTTTTCGGTTAATGGTGGTTGAGGTTGCTTGTCTAAAAGGGAGACGTTCATGGCTTTTTCTGGCAAACAAGGTAATTTTAGGGAAGGTAGGCAAGATTTATAATGCTTAAAACGAGTCGTGTTATCGTTTGTTGATCTTGCCCACCTCAAGGTTATTTGGGATTTATGATTTATAACCAATGGTGCAAGGTTATCAGTACGCTTGATAACCTTGCACCATTTTCATTCAGTCCCGGTTAACCCAACGATCAAGCCAACTGCTTCACGCGAAATTGCTGCAACTCTTCTGGGCGCATCGCCCCTTTTTCGGTAATAATGGCTGAAATTAACTCGGCTGGCGTGACATCAAACCCTGGATTATAAAATTCCACCCCTGTAGGACATGTCACCGTCTCACCAATTTGATAAATTTCTGAGGGATGGCGTTCTTCAATCGGAATTAAATCGCCTGTGGGTAAGTCAAAGTCAACTGTAGATAGGGGGGCGGCGACAAAGAAAGGAATATTATGGGCTTTGGCGAGTAATGCCACACTATAGGTGCCAATTTTATTCGCCGTATCTCCATTGGCAGCAATTCTATCTGCACCCACCATCACCGCATCAATTAATCCCTGATGCATACAATGGGCTGCCATATTATCGGTAATTAACGTTACCGGGATTCCCTCTTGCACACATTCCCACGCCGTCAGTTTTGCCCCTTGTAACCGGGGACGAGTTTCACACGCATAAATTCTGGCTAAACGCTTCTCGCGCCAGGTTGAACGCACCACGCCCAAGGCTGTACCATAGCCGGCTGTGGCGAGGGAACCCGCATTACAATAGGTAAGAATACATAATTTTTCTGGAGTCCCAGGCATAGCCGCCAACCCATTATCCCCGATCGCTTTACAGATCTCTAAATCTTCAACCTGAATCGCTTGGGCGGTTACTAACAGTGCCGTTTTTAACTGATCTACCGAACCAATGGTTTCATGGGCAGTTTTCAACATCCGGGCGATCGCCCAAAATAGATTCACTGCTGTCGGGCGAGTCTGGCGCAGGAGTTTGGCTACCTCTTCAAGTTCAGTAACAAACGTTTCGCGATCGTGGGTTTTAATGTCTCGCGCCCCTAAGTACATCCCGTAAGCCGCCGCCACACCAATCGCTGGCGCACCTCGGACAATCATAGTTCTAATTGCCCGTGCCATATCCTCACAGCACTTAATTTCAACAACTGTATAGTTGTGGGGTAAACGGGTTTGGTCAATTAGGAGTACGCGATCGTCGCGCCAAACGATGGGATACACCGGATTGCTGGGCATGGTTACTTAAGGGCTAATGTGAAAGACTGCATATAGTTTAACTTGCTTTGGTTATTTGTCCTTTGTCCTTTGTCCTTTGTCATTCATCATTCGTCTTTTGTATAGCGGTACTAAGACAGGTTAGGACATTCTTTACTGTTCCCTGTTCCCTGTTCCCTTTTGGACTAACTGATGTCCTTTCCGTACCTCGTAGTGCTATAAATTTAGATACATCCCTTCAGTAACTCTGCCTCATAAGTCATGTTTATAATTCATTACATATTTTGCTTTCCACCAGGAGCGAATTTTTCGGATCAGGTAAACGATTAAACTCTTGGACAGTTTATTAAATTTATAGTAAAACACAATATCCATCATCTCTTGAGTGTCTAGAGGCGTCAGATAAGATACCCCTTCATCAATTTTTTCGTCGCTTTCGATTAAATAACGTTTCTTGCAAATTTTTTCAGATAAATTCCAAGTTCGGTAGAATTTCTGATAAATTTCTTGTTGATACTCCAGAAAACTGGCTGATTGACCCTTTAAATACTGCTGAATATGCTTGCCCGCGATTTCGGCGCAATGCATGGCATGGCGAATCCCTTCACCGCCCAAAAGGTTTACCATGGATACGGCATCCCCAATGGCAATAATATTATCGCGATAATAAATATCCCTCAGTCCACTGGAATAGTGTAGCGTTGACCCATGAGTATCGATTATCCTATAGTCTTTGGCTCGTATATGCTCGTGAATCAGTAAATCAATATAATATCGAATCGATTCCGTCTGCTTAATAATTTTATGATCCAATCGATACGATGCTGCGCCTACCTTTAACCGAGGCTTCTCCATGGGAAATATCCAAGAATAGCCTTTTGGCATCCATTTATGTCCTAAGAAAAACCAGAGAGACTGGGCATACTTATCATAATCATTATCTGAGACTTCAATTAAATATTCAATCCCAGAGGGCTTAAAAAACGCAGGTTTCTCACTTTCCTTAGGATACATTACCGCTCTAGCGGGTCCTGTAGCATCCACTAGCACCTGGGTAGTGACAGTAATGGCTTCACTCCCTCGCGGCTTCAGTTCAACCAACGTCTCGCCCTGTTTTTGGGCATATCTGATATATCGACATCCCAGCCAAACGTCGCCGCCACAAGATTTAACTTCATCAGCCAGAAATTGTTTCAACTTGGCGAAATTTAAGACAGCGCCTAAGGTTTGCGGAGCATCCCAATTTCGGGTTAAATTGGTGGTGACAATCACCAAATTATGCCAAAAACTACCGACAACATCCTCCGGTAAGTCAAATTTTTCTAAGGTTTCTAATGGCGTAGCCGCACTGGAAAAATTATTTTTCTCAAAGGTTTCATGCTGCTCGACCAACAAAACCTGATAACCGGATTTCGCTAACCACCTTGCACAATGTCCCCCGGCTGGACCTGCACCGACTACGACAACATCGAATTTTCGCATACTATATTAGTAAAGGGTGTCATGATTCCAGTCTCTCATACCAGGTTGCCCGTTTAGTAGTAACCGTTAATTTTTTTTTGCACAGGGTAAATGGAAAACTTGCTTCCTTTCCGTCCTGCTCCTTTACCCTGTCCATCTGTTACTGCGCTTAAAGAGGATTGGAAATCGGGGATGAAGACAGGTTACATCCTCGATTATCAGTTGCAACATTACTCCGTCCTGAATGACTAACGTACTCTCTCCTTCCTTTAAGCAGGAGAGAGACGTTTGGACTGCGAAATACAACTGAGGAGCAAATAAACCATTCCAAAATTATGTATGAAATCATCTAAACGCGAGCAAATTGCCCAAGCCGCTATGCAACTTTTTATCCAGCATGGCTATAGGGAAACAAGTATGGATCAGATCGCCGCTGAAGCAGACGTATCGAAGCATACCATTTACAATCATTTTCAATCCAAAGAAGGATTGTTTATCGAATTGATGGAACAGTTTATCTGTAAGCAGTTTCAGCCTGAGTTTAATTCTGACCTGTCGGATGAGCCAGGAACAGGGTTACGGAGACTAGGAGAGGCATTTCTCTCGAAACTGAGTAATCCAGAGTACGCGGCGTTTCTACGTTTGTTGATTGCCGAATCGGGTCATTTTCCGCACTTAGCACAATTGTTTATCCGCCGGATTATTGGGGAAGAACGTCATAGTCTGAAGCAGTATTTTGAGTCCCATCCAGACTGGCACATTCGTGATCCGGAGTTGACTGCTTATATTTTTTTGAGTTCTATGTCTTCCTTGGTACTTTTTCAAGAGGTTATGCAAGGAAAGTCAATTTTGTCAATCGAACAAGACCGTTTAATTGACCAGTTAGTTGACTTGGTTTTATCGAACTCGGCTGTCCAATTTTTATCACCGCCCTGAGACGAATGGTTGCCGGGATAAGGTCAAATTTAGCGGTTGAGATTAGGGCGGGTTTTGTTTTTCATTTATTGGTGAGAAAGGGCGGGTTTTGTTTTTCATTTATCGGTGAGAAAGGGCGGGTTTTGTTGTTCCGTTATCGGTGGAGAGGGCGGGTTTTGTTGTTCCGTTATCGGTGGAGAGGGCGGGTTTTGTTGTTCCGTTATCGGTGGATATCTAAATTTAGTCCCTAAACCCGCCCCTACAATTGTCCCTAAACCCGCCCCGACAATTGTCCCTAAACCCGCCCCGACGCTACACCCCACACCCTGCCTTTAACCAAACATGATATCCCTTAATGCTACTTTTACCCCTTCATACAACCGCTTCAGCCGCGACACAACCTCGGAAGCGGTGGTTAATTGCTCATTTTCTCCCATTCTTTCTAACTTTTCGCAGTATTCCGAAAACGTTATTGCCCCTAGAGACGCACTGCTGGACTTGAGAGTATGGGCTGATTCTTCTAGCCCGGTTGCATTTCCCTGAACAATGGCTGTCTCCATCCCTTGGATTAATGCTGGAGTTTCGGTTAAGAAAACCGTAATTAATTGAGCCAAACATGCTGAAATAGCAGGGGAAGGCGATCGCGAGGAATGCCAATTCCTGTATCCTTAATCGCAAACTGAATCTCATAGTTTGGGCAAGTCGCAGCAGACATCGGGAACGCTTCAGTCCCAAATTCTTTGGCATGGACTTCAACCGTTACTTCCCCTTCCTGGGTAAATTTAATCGCATTTCCCAACAAGTTGACCAAGATTTGCCGTAAGCGGGTAACATCCCCGACAATTCGGTCTGGCGTTCCGGGTTCAATCAGATAAGCCAATTCCAATTTTTTCTGGGCAGCTTTGGGAGCGAGTAAGTCGAGGGCTTCTTCAATACAAGTTCGCAAATCAAAGGGTTGTTCTTCTAAATCCAGCTTGCCCGATTCAATCTTAGAAAAGTCTAGGATATCATTAATAATGACCAGCAATGCATCACCGCAATTGCGAATAGTTTCGGTGAATTCCTGCTGCTGGGGAGTAAGTTGGGTATCTAAAAGTAAGCCAGTCATGCCAATCACCCCATTCATCGGCGTGCGGATTTCGTGACTCATCGTTGCCAGAAAATCCCCTTTGGTTTCATCAACTGTTCTAGAGTCAAAAAGTCCCAATCGAGAACCGCTTCTGGACTGACAGCGCTTAAAAATTCAGCCTGATCTTCGGCTCGTTGCTCAAGATTGGTTAACTGAATAGTCAATCGTTTATTGATCTGCAAAACGCCAAAGAGTAATTGGCTGACAACTAAGACACTACTGGCAATTCCCAGATAGCGGAGAGTAATGCTTTGATTCCACTTGCCTAATGTTTTTTGTTTGAGAGTCATCGTCAGCGTTTCTATTAGAGTTCCAGTTGAACTAAGGCTTGGCGTTCCAGCTTTTGAGCTTTAAGGTTTCAATTAGGCGATCAAGTTCAGAATAGTCAGCGGCTGGCGTAAATTTCTCTAATCGGGCAGCTGTTAGGGCAGGATGATTGGCGGGAATGTTCAGCAGTGCATTCTTAACCTTATCCACGAGTTGCGGGTCAGTATCCTGGAGCGCAGCCCAAGACCACTCTGGGTAGAGTGCTGTGGTATGTTTGTAGTAGAAATTGTCGTTGGTTGGGTTAATAATTCTGACCACATCGGTACTGTTTATTAATCCTTTGTTGACCATTCTTTCCAATTGCCCAGTCCGAATAAAGCCTACATCAATTGTGCCGTTGAAAACCGCTAATACAATGTTATCCTGGGATTTATTTTCGACAAAGCTCCTAAAATCTGTAAATGAATCAATCCCGTTTTGCTGCAGGTGATAGATTTGAAAAACACAACCCGCTGCCGCAGTCTCAAAATCCACACAGGCGGCTGTCTTTCCTCGTAAGTCTTCCAGGGTTTGAATGTCACTATCTCGTTTGACGATAATTAAGCCACTAAATTCTGCACCCGTTTGGGGGCGAACATGGGTGGTGATAAATTCGGTATTGTAGAGCCGACGAAGTTGGACAGCAGCGAGGGGATTATTCAGGGTAAAATCCAGATTTCCCTCTGCTACTTCCGTAAATTGACTTTCCTGAGTTAAGGGTATTAATTCAAAAGGACGATTCGTAACTTTAGAGAGATAGTTCAATAAAGGACTATACCGTTCGTTAACAGATACAGCACTATCAATAGCAAGAATTCCCACTCTGACAGGTTCTCCGGTGACCTGTTGCACGGCGGTGGTTTCGACGGAGGACGTTGGCGGAGATTCAGCGATTTCTGTTTCCGTTCTGGCACAACTTATTAAAGGTAGGAGCAGACTGAGGATGAGCAAGCAAAAGACGGCGGGCTGAGGACGGAAGGCGCTAAGATTTAGGATGTCTGCTTGGTGTTTGTTTTCATTGGTCATAATCTTGTGGTGGGGAGAGGCAACAGTCAGGGTTTAAAACGTCTAAATATTTCTGAATAAAACACTCATGATTTATATCCAGGTACGTCTAGCTCCCTAAAAAATTAAGACAATCTAATTTTCAACAAGGAAAAGTCATCAGAAAGGACACCATTACAGCCAAGGGATTGGATATGTTTAAAAACTTGTGTTAGAGTGTTATTGGCGGATAAACTGCTAATTTCTAGAACTTCAGAGAATGCATTAAGCCCCCAAATTTCGCCATTGGCTTGATGAATTTCATAAACTCCGTCACTAAATAAATAGAGTGTGCTGTCGGGTTGAATTTCGCATAAATCTTCATCAAAATCGGCTTCTGGAAGCATACCAATGGGAATACTCATCGCTTCCAACCGTTGTATGGGAGTTGAAGTATCAGCCAGTAAAAGAGCGGGAGGATGTCCAGCACAAGCATAAACTAAGGTGCGATTAGTCCGGTTGTAAACGCCATACCAAATGGTGAAATAGTCATCTCCGGTGTCACCCATCTGAAAGATGGTATTCAGTGCCGTGAGAACCGCGCTGGGTTGGTAAAAGTTGGTGTTGGCTAGAGACTGCGATCGCAGAATATTCAACACTGATACCGATAGCAGGGCGGACTTCACCCCATGTCCGGCGACATCTAACAGGTACATGACTAAATGTTCCGAATCTAGCCAATAATAATCAAAGGCATCACCCCCTAACTGCAACGAGGGAACAAACTGCTGTTCAATCGTGACAACCGATTCCGTAATGGGGCGGGGTAAGAGCGATCGCACGTAGTCGGCGGCTTGATTTAATTCCTGTTGCAAAATCTGATTTTGACGCTGCAATTCTTCCTCGGCTTGCTTGCGTTCAGTGATATCATTGAGTGTGCCGGAAATTCCTCTGAGAGTCCCATTTTCATTTAAGAGTAGGCGGGCATACACTTCAATATAGGCGACCGTCCCATTTTTTGATAAATAGCGAACTTGGTAACAGCAATCTGGCGTTTGAGGGGTGAGATCTTGTTCTGCGGCTTTATCTTTACCCACCTGTAAGGCGTTAACTGAATAGGATTGGAGTAGATAGTGGAATTGTGCGTCATGATCGTGACGATCATCAGGGTGAATGAAGTCTACAAAGCGCTTACCAAGACTTTCGGGTATAGAAAATCCTGTAATTTCTGTCCAAGCAGGATTAAGAAAGGTTAATTGTCGTTCAGCATTCATTTGGAAGATCACTTCTTTGAGATTTTCCACCACGGAACGATATTGCTTCTCGCTTTTGCGTAACGCCTTCTCCGCCCAACTCGCTTCCAGCAGACGACGCACTCGTCGCCGTAACACGGGGGCGTGAATCGGTTTAGTCACATAATCCACCGCACCCGCTTCAAACGCCCGATCCACGGAGGTTTGGTCATTCAATCCCGTAATCATTAGAATAGGAGTGCGATCGCTACCCATCAAGGCTTGCAGTTTGCGGCAACAGGTAAAACCATCCATCTGTGGCATCATTGCATCAAGCAGTACCATATCCGGTTGTAGCTGGGCGTAAGTCGCAAGGCATTGTTCTCCATTCTCTACTTCTTCGACTCTGTAACCCTCTTTTTCGATGATGTGACGCAGCATGATCCGCGTAAATCGGTCATCATCAACGATAAGAATCAAGGCAGAATTTGAGTGAATTGAGTGACTCATGCGATCGGTTTATATATTAATCAACTTAATTATCAGTAATGCTGATGTACCAGTGGTTTCCCACTCTACGTCAGTATCATTCCGTTAATTGTGGACTTGACACTGCCGCAGACACCAGCGAAGAATTACGGTAATTTGTTTTAAGTCACAAAAACTTTCTCCTAGAATTCACGTATTGACAAAATTCAAAAAATGTTTTTAGGTGGGTACTTTTCACGGTATGTAGCGCCATGTGAGTCTGTAGGGGCGGGTTTCACGACTATCTTTTTGGTTGCACCCAGATGTGACTAAACCCGCCCCGACTCAGGTTTCTACTCAGTAAATTTACGGATTAGACTGCCTTTCCTTGATCAAATATTCATAGTTTTCCCGGATGTAAGGGACAGTCATGACTGACTAAGATGTTTATTGTTCAGGAGTTAGTCATGAGCGTAAACGGTTTCAATTATGGTTTAGACTTTGTGCAATTCCTGCCAACTGTAAGTAGGATACGCTGGCATTACCGAAGGATTTTTATCTGGACTGTCGGGTTGTGGATATTGAGTGTTGGTAGGTTACAGGCAATCAGTCAAGCTACTTTTAATCAGGTAGATTCTATGCCATTTTCGGATAATTTGGCTGAATTGGATAAGACGATAACGGAAACGTCGGTTATGTCTAAGTCGGGGAAAAAAGAGAACGTGCCGTTACAACCAACCCTGTCGCCGTCTTTGCCAGGGAGAACTTTGAATAGTTCTGTAGCGTCATCGACAGTAACATCCGCTCAAACAGATCGTCCTTTGACTGAAGCGTCTTGGGCTGAACTAGATGATTATTCTGATCAATTCCCTCTGTTGATAGCTGCACCAGAAAACTTTAATCCGGGGTTAAGATTGCCGCCTGAATCTCCAGAGTTGCCACCCCAACCGAGTTCAGCTTCATCTTCTAGTGAGTCGATTATTTTAGAAGGTTTAACGACTGATTTTCGCTATGATCAAGATAACTTTGATCAACGTAATTTATTTATTGAAGAAACGGCTCAATTCCGTTTACGCAATGGCAATATTATCCGATTAAAAACAGGATTTAATTCCTTTGAGCATCCTGATGTTGATTCTGTGACCAATATCCCCATTCAAGTGGGTTGGGAGGGGAAAATAGATCAAGTTACAGTGGAGGTGGCTGGAGGAGTTGATCTGTTTGACCGTTTGCCAACGGCGCTGAATTTGAGCGCTAGGGTGGAAGCGCCTATTGCGGTTAAGGTGAGTCCGACGGGAGAGTTAGAATCGGGAATTTTTCCTGCCTTTATTGTCGAACAAGCGCCCTATAAGTTTAATGCTGAAACTCTGGATAATCAAATCACGGCTTGGCGATTTGGTCCCAATGTATACTGGCAGATTGCCCCAGATACGAGCTTTTTTACCTTTCTACGATTGGGGCTTTATAACGATGGGAATCAAGAGTGGCAATCCTTTAGTCGGCTAGAGCAGAAAATGGGTCAGTTTTATCTGGCGGCTAATCTGTTTACCTGGAGTTATCAAGAGGATTTAGAGAGGCAAAGTGGCTATTTTTCGCCGCCTGATTTCTTAGTTTATAATGCCGAGATTGGTTGGGAAGGGGATGTTTTTGATTTTCTGAGTTGTCGGTTAGCGGCAACATTAGGACGCCAGCGATTAGATGGAGAATTTGATAATGCTAATGGGTATGAAGCCCGTTGTACAGCTAAGATTTCGCCCAATGTAGAGGCAGATTTCGGTTATCGCTATACCAATGTTCAGAATCGAGCGACTGGGGATAGTGACTATAACAATGATGCCTTTAGCGGACAGGTGCGGATTTCTTTTTAAGTCATTGGTCATTTGTCATTGGTCATTTGTAAAAGCTTAAGGAGTATTGACAAGATTTGATTTGGTTTTGTGTATTTTTGCCGACCTAGTTATTGCTGAATTTTCTATCAATAAATAAAAACGGGTTATCAAGGAGCATTATGAGTATTAATTTTGAACCACCGCCCAAAAAATTATCGCTTTTGGTTTGTGCTGGAGGAATTGCTACAGCCATCGCCGCGATCGCGAGTTTGGAAACCCTGTCGAATCAGCCGGATATGGCGTCTATTCCATCACCAGAAGTCTCGATTTCTCAAGTCATTACCCCTAAGACGAAGGAAAATCCTAAGTTGGCGAAACTTGATGCTGAATCGGTAAAATTGCCCGGTACTCCTGTTACATCTGCCGAACTCAAAGCGGCAGAACGTTCAATTATTCCCCCTGGTGCAGGTACATTGACCCCAGAAGAAATGGCAATGGCTGAACAAGCCTGGGAGTATTTTGAATACAACTGGAATGATCAAACCGGATTAGTCAATTCTGTTGATGGATTTGCCTCAGTAACGATGTGGGATCAAGGGGCAGCAATTGCCGCATTAGTCAGTGCTAATGAACTGGAGATTATCCCAGAGTCTGAATTTAAAACTAAGATGAGTCGTCTGTTGAAAACACTGGCAACGATGCCGCTTTATAAGGATGAATTGCCGAATAAAGTTTATAATGCTAAGACATTAATGCCTGTTGACTATGGTCAACTGGATAAGAAAGAGGAAATCGGTTGGTCAGCCATTGATTTGGGACGATTGGCGTTATGGCTAAAGATTGTCGGCGCGAAATATCCAGAGTTTAAATCAGAAACGGAAGCGGTTTGGGATCATTGGCAGGTTGAGCGGTTGACGGACAATAATCAGATGTATGGCACTAGCGTTGTTAAGGGTAAAGAGCAATATAATCAGGAAGGGCGCTTGGGCTATGAAAATTATGCAGCTTACGGTTTAAAGTTGTGGGAGTTGAATGTTAAAAAGGCATTATATTTTACTGAAAATGTGGCATTTGTCGATCTTTATGGTCAAGGGGTTCCTTATGACAAACGGGATTATGAAACCTCGGAAGCGAATAACTATGTCCTCAGCGAACCCTATATTTTAGATGGAATTGAAACCGGGTTTAAAGCGCTGCCGAAAGCTTACGCGGATCGACTTCTCGCGGCACAAGCAGCCCGGTACAACGCCACGAATCAATTAACAGCGATAACTGAAGATAATTTGGATCGTCCGCCTTATTTTGTCTATGGCACTTTGTTTGCGAATGGGGAAGCCTGGGCAACGATTACTGATACTCGCGAGAATCATGATAATTTGCGCTTTATCAGCACGAAAGCGGCGCTGGGTTGGCACGTTCTTTATAATACGGATTACACCAATAAGTTGTTTGAGTTTGTCCAATATAATCTCAAGGCGGATAAGGGATGGTACAACGGGTTTTATGAGTCGTTAGATGAACCGAATAAATCCCTGACGGCAAATAATAATGGTGTGATTCTGGAACTGTTTCTCTACAAAAAAGTTGGCGAACCACTCATCCAATGGGCAGGGGTGAAAGAATAGGTTTGTAGGGGCGGGTTTTACCGATAACGTGACGGTTCAAACTATTAATGTAACCAAACCCGCCCTGACCGAGTTTTGAATGTGAAGGAACTAGCGGCAATGGTGCGTTACGCTACGCTAACGCACCCTACACCCGCCCCGACTTGACCAATGACAAATGACAAATAACGAATGACGTTACTTGAACGTGTTCTAGCGTAAACATTGATCCTTATGCTGCCAAAACTTTCTCGCCCAATTGCCTTAAAACTAATTGCTTTATTTCTCATCGGAGTAATTTCTCCCTCACTGTTTATTCAATTTCCCCAAACAGCATTCGCTCAAATGCCAACCCCCGCACCTACTACCTGTGCGGAAATTACCGTCCCGCTAACAGCAGAAGAACAACTCTATGCCCAGACAGCTTGGCAGTATTTTCTCAACAATTATCAGCCCAAAACAGGATTCACCAACTCTAGCAATGATTATCCCTCCGGAACACTCTGGGATATGGGAAATTATTTAATGGCACTGAATTCAGCCCGCTGGTTAAATTTAATTGACCAGGAAGAGTTTGACTATCGCCTGAATCAGTTTTTAACGGGTTTGGAAACGTTAAGGTTATTTGAAGATAGCTTACCCAACAAGGTTTATAACACCGCAACCGGAGAACTTGTTGATTATGCCAATACTCCCATCGAACGAGGAATTGGGTGGTCGGCGTTGGATATTGGTCGCGTATTAGCCGCATTTGATGTAATTCGCACCTGTCATCCTCAGTATGAAGATTGGTTGTCTAAAATTCTTCAGACATGGGATATTAAGCGATCGCTCAAAGATGGACAGCTTTATGGGGCTACCGTTTTACCGGATAATCAAACTCTATTGGTGCAAGAAGGGCGTCTGGGTTATGAAGAATATGCGGCGAGAGGGTATGAACTTTGGGGCTTTAACGTGGCGAAGGCTGTCTCCTTTGAACCGTTTAAGTTGGTCGAGATTAATGGGGTGCAAATTCCTGTGGATACTCGCGATTACCAAACCACCAATGCCAATAACTATGTGGTGAGTGAGTCCTATATTTTAGATGGGATTGAATTTGGCTTCCAGGGAGATATTGCCGATTATGCGGCTAGGGTGTTAGAGGTTCAGAAACGTCGCTATGAACAAACCGGACAACTCACGGCGGTGACAGAGGATAATATTGATCAAGCGCCCTATTTTCTCTACAATACCGTTTATGCCAATGGCGTTCCCTGGGCAACAATTACCGATCGCAACGAGTCTCACTCAGCGTTACGCAGCATCAGCACTAAAGCCGCCTTCGGTTGGCACTATCTCTATCCCGATAATGATTACGCCAAAACGCTGTTTGAGGCGGTGAAAGACTTACGCAGTCCCGATGGTGGCGGGTTTTATGCGGGATTGTATGAGGAAACTCAAGCACCGAATACCGCCTTAACCGGGAATACTAACGGCTTAATTTTAGAGATTCTCTACTATAAAGCCAGGGGTAATCAACCCTTAATTGGCAGCAATGGTGTCAGCGTTTCCACCGGACAACCGGGAAGGGAAGCCGTTGTTTCCCCTAGAACTAATTCCACCTCCACCCCGCCTACGGTGGCGATTCAACCCCTCCCCCCAGTCGGAAAACCGCAGTCCTCAACTTGTCCCCCCCTGGCAATTCCCCTAACCGATGCCCAACGAGGTTACGGGGAGAAGGCGTGGCAGTATTTCCAGGCAACCTATCAACAGAATACAGGCTTGGTGAACGATCGCGGGGATCTCAATGGGGCTACGGTATGGGGATTAGGGGATTATCTGGCAGCCCTCCACGCCGCCCGTACCCTAGATATTATCTCACCGGAAGAATTTAGCGATCGCACTCGTCATCTGTTAGCCGCATTGCAGCAGTTACCCCTATTTGCCGGACAATTACCCCATCGAGGCTATGATACTCAGTCGTTACAACCCATCGACTACGGCGGTAACCCCAGTGTCAAGGGTAGCAGCAATCCCACGGCTGAAGGTACGGGTTGGTCGGCGCTGGATTTGGGGCGACTATTGGCGGCGTTGTATACATTGAAAACCTGTCATCCAGAATACACTGATGTTGTGGATCATCTGGTCTTAGATTGGTCTTATTCTCCAGTCATCCGGGATGGGATACTCTATAGTGCCAGGGTGACACAGGACAACAATGGACGACTGCGAACCCATGTCACGCCCGAAACCCGCCTCGGTTATGTAGACTATGCTACGCGGGCATTTCAACTCTGGGGGTTCAACGTTACCCCGTCTCAGAGTCGCAAGAACTATCCCACAACCCGGGTTGAGGGTGTTCCCGTACCCTTAGCCAGCCCAGAATCCTCCACTGTTAGCAATCCTTTCCTCCTCTACGGCTTAGAATTTGGCTTTGATCCCTCCATGCGGGCGTTAGTACAACCCCTCCTGCAAGCCCAAGCCCAACGCTATCGTCGCACCGGTACAGTCACAGGGGCGGCGACTACCCTACTGGATCAACCACCCTATATTGTCAATAGCACGATTATTGGCAAGGGCAAACCCTGGGCAACTCTGGATGATCAGGGAAACTCGGTTCCCGACAATCGCACCGTGAGTACAGCCGTTGGCTTTGGCTTTCATGCCCTATTCCCGGACAATGACTATACTCATCAGCTATGGGAAGCAATCCGCGATCGCTATAATTCCCAATCTGGCTATTATGAGGGATTTTATGAAAAAACTGGGGAAACTGCCAAGGGATTGAGTGGCAGTACCAACAGTCTGATCCTGCAATCCCTACTCTACACCGCCACCGATCAGCAACCCCTGATTCGCCCCGAAACCGCCCTGAATTCTCCCTGGTGGCAAGCCATAGAAGCGGGGGATTCCGGTCAAGGATTGCCGACGACTGTCCAGCAAACCGCCCAATTCATCAAGGGAACGGTGGGAACCTACTGGCGTTCCACTCCCGTAAAACCCATACCCCCACAAGCCGCGACTGACATCTTGGCTAACCTGGCTGCACCCCGTTTAACTCCAGCCGATCAAATCGCCGCCCAGCAAGCGTGGCAGTATTTTGAGCAAAACTGGAATCCGCAAACGGGTTTCATTAATCCGGTAGAGAACTATCCCTGGGCAACGTTTTGGGATATGGGGAGTTCAATCCTGGGTATCCATGCTGCTTATCAATTAGGACTAATTCCTCAACACCGATTTAATACCATGATTGATCGGATGTTGCAAACCCTAGAAACCCTGCCCATGCCCACCACCGGATTACCGGATAAAATTTATAACACCCAGACTGCCCAAATGCAAGGGAAAAATGGTTGGTCAGCCTTAGATATTTGCCGATTTTTACTCTCATTACATATCTGGCGATCGCACTACCCAGAATACCGCGATCGCATCAACCAAATAATTGAACCGTGGCAGATTTCCCAATTAGAAAAAGAGGGGTGGCTTTACGGCAATAGTCCCACAGCCAATCAACCGATCCGTTTGTTCCAAGAAGGACGATTGGGGTATGAGCAATATGCTGCCCACAGCTTACAATTATGGGGAATTGAAGCTAAAAATGCCCTGCAACATCCCCCCATTCAAACCCTTGAAATCGATGGGATTTCCCTAGAGATTGACCAGCGCAATTTCGCCAATTCCAACGCCAGTAACTATCTTACCAGTGATCCCTATCTTCTCTGGGGACTAGAATTAGGATTACCCGACTCCGCCAAACAGCAAGTCCAAAATTTACTCCACGTTCAGGCACAACGGTTTGCACGCACAGGCATTTTAACGGCGGTGAATGAAGATTCCCTCGACCGCAAACCCCACTTTTTATACTACAGTGTTTACGCCAATGGTGAACCCTGGAACATCGTCGATAGTCAGGAAAAGCCCTATCCTCACTTACGATTTTTGAGTACCAAAGCCGCCTTCGCTTGGAATGCTTTACTGCCGAATCACCCCTATACCCAGACATTAAGAGCAACCGTTGAGAATTTAGCGGATCGCGATCGCGGTTTCCTGGCTGGGCGTTATGAAAATTCTCAGCTTGGAGACAATGCTGTCTTTAATGTTAATACCAATGCCATTATTCTAGAAAGTTTGCTTTACAAAGCACGGGGAGAACGCCCATTAGCGTTTTAAATACCTAATCTTCACTCTCCCCAGACGTGCCATGCTACGTCTCGACAAGCTGTCCCAGCCCTGTTTAAATTCTACTCACAATGACCACCTCTATTTCACTTCTAGAAAACTCCTCTGTTTTTTTTGGCAACATTCGCTCCCGCCTCAAAGAACGAACATTACTATTTCGCTATTTAGCCGAAATCAACTTAATTTTTGGTGCTTGGTATCTCCACTGGCGAATTACTCATTCGATTAATTACAATGCGCTGTGGCTATCCATTCCCCTACTTCTCGCCGAAATTTACTGTTACGTGGGCGGTGTCATGTTTCTGCTAGGATTATGGCGACCCATCGTTCACAACGTCCGCTCATTGTGGCAACTCAGCCCACCCTTACCCCCGGCTGAATTTCCCACCGTGGATATATTTATTACCTGCTATAATGAACCCCCGGAATTAGTCGAAAACACGACACGCGCTGCTTTAGCCCTCAATTATCCCCTGACCAAACTATCGGTTTACGTTCTCGATGATGGCAATTCCCCAGACTTGCGAACCATGACCGAAAAACTCGGGTTAGAGGACTTACAATCGCCAATGTTGCAACAAGAAGCCGAGCGGATTAATGGCGAGCGATCGCAGTTAGACAATCGCCGCCAGCAACTGAAAAATTTAGCCCGAGAAATTTCTAATACCGAGCAATTTTTAGACTCCTTCCAACTTACCGTCAATACCGACTTTAATGCGTTATCTCAAGTTTTATCCTGGTTCGAGCAATTACGCCAACCCAGAATTCCTAACTCCGTCTGGTTAGAATGTCAAACCGTACTCGCTGAAGGATTTGATAACGCCATTTCCCATGCCCATAAAAATCTGCCGCCAGAAACGCCAATTAAACTGGAACTATCTATTTTCACACAATCGATAGAAATACGGATTTGGGATCAGGGAACCGCCTTTGATTTAGAGGGACATGTACTCAATAATTCTAATCCAGTCGATGAAACCGCAGAACGGGGGCGTGGCGTCAACATTATGCATCAAGTTGCCGATTATTTGAGTTATACGCGCACCTTAGATAATCGCAACTGCTTGCTCATGATTAAATCCTATTCTCCCCTGTCCGAGGTTGAAAATGATTGTCCTTCCTATCCCGTCACCAGTCATCTCAAAAGCCTGCGGAATTGGCTGCGCGTCTTACATCCCACATCCCACAACTTGAGCAGTAATTTAGCTGCTGAAATTAGAACCGTAGAAAAAGCGATTTACCACAAAGAATTAGAACTCAGCAACTTAGTTCGCTGTCGCTACATCGCGCGTCCCAAACCCAAAGGCAAACCTCACCATGCCAAAGCGGGTAATATCAACTACGCGATTTTTTCCGGCGAAACCTCAGGCGACTTTATTCTTACCCTCGATGCGGATCACATTCCCAAACCGCAATTATTACAACGAGTTCTGCCCTACTTTTACACCTACAATTTCAATACCGGAAAATACGAAAGCAATCAAATCGCCTTTGTCCAAACCCCCCAAGCCTTCTATAATATCCCTCCCGGTGATCCCTTTGGACATCAAGCCCACTTATTCTACGGACTAATTCAACAGGCGAAAGATGGCATGAATTCGGCGTTTTATACTGGAACCAATGCCGTATTAAGGCGCGAGGCATTAATTAGTGTCGGCTTGCAAAACTTTGCCGATGAATTCGCCGTGGATCAAAAACGGTTAGCCGAATTTGACTTAGTGGGTGGTGTTTCCAGTAACAGCATTACCGAAGACATGAATACCGCCATGCGCCTCCATGCAGCAGGGTGGAAATCTGCCTATCACCATGAAGAATTAGCGACAGGATTAGCCCCCGATGACTTAAGTTCTACCCTCAAACAAAAGCTACGTTGGGCGCAGGGAACTCTACAGGTTCTGGTGCGAGAAAATCCCTTCAGTAAACCGGGGTTAACCTTTTGGCAACAGTTACACTATTTTCAAACCATGTACAGCTATTTTTCTGGCTTTGCTACGGTTGTCTTTCTCATCTGTCCCATTATTTATTTCTTCACCGGAATTATTCCTGTGCAAGCTTATGGAGATGAGTTTGCCATCCACTTTATTCCCGCCTTTATTCTCAACCGTTTAACCTTTATCGCCGCAAGCTGGGGGATTCCCGCCCGGGAACTGTGGCGTTCTGAGCAATACGCGATCGCGTTATTTCCTCTGTTTATCCAAGCGGTTTGGAGTGTCTTCACGGGACGCCCGATTAAATTCCAAGTCACGCCTAAGCAGCGTCAATCTGGAATGTATCTTCGGTTAGTTTTGCCACAGTTAACGATAGTTATACTCACAATTATGGGAATACTATGGTGTCTGTATCGATTAGCCATTGGAGAATTAGAGAATCCTGGACTTTATCTAATTAACGGGCTTTGGGCAGTTTACAGTTTGTCCCTGTTATGGGTAATTATTCGAGCCGCTGTCTGGCAACCCAAAGCTAGCCGTAACTAGGTTATCAGTTATCAGTGATCAGTTATCAGTGATCAGTTATCAGTGATCAGTTATTGGCAGATGGGCGAATTGTAGGGGCGGGTTTCACTACTATCGTTTTTTACGCACCCTAATGTCACTAAACCCGCCCTGTCTAAATGACAAATGACAAAGGTCAAAGTAAATTTATTCACAACCAAGGAGTCATGCAAATGAGTACAACCATTAAAATTGTTCAACCTGCTGGTATCTTAGATGGCGTAAGCGTCAATCAACTCCGACGTGAAGTCAATGATGTTGTCGAAAGTGGAGCAGATATTGTCTTAGTTGACTTTCAGGATGTTACATTTATGAACAGTACAGGGTTAGGGGCTTTAGTTGCCACGCTAAAAACAGTTCAGGCGGCTGGCGGTCAACTGTTTATCTGCTCGCTTTGTGACCAAGTTAAGATGATTTTTGAACTAACAAAAATGAATCGCGTGTTTAAAAGTTTTGCCAATCGAGAGGAGTTTGAGCGTCAGATTGCTCCTGTCAGTTAATCACAATTGACAGGCAAATCTAAATGTAGGGGCGGGTTTCGTTATTCATTAGGTGCAATAGGTTAGTATTACCTAGCAGCCAATCCAAATGTAGGGGCGGGTTTAGGAACTCAAGTAACGGGAAAATCACTACATTGAATACAAAACCCGCCCTGCCAAAATTTTGAACCTAACCGATAACTTCGTGCCTACTACGAACCCATTTTTTTGTAGTAGGCTGGTGGCATTCTTGCACAAGAAGAGGGCGGGTTTTGTTTTTCAGTTAGTTCTGAGTAGCCGATTTTAGTCCCTAAACCCGCCCCTACAAATTGTCCCCCATCTCCCAGACGTTCCACCGGAACGTCTCTACTACCCCCATCTCCCCTCTTGACAGGTGTGTCTAGTGTGAGATAGCTTAAATATAACTAAATAGTAATTTAGTGAATAAACAATGCAAAACAGCCCAAGGGAGATGAGCTGATGTTATTTCGTCAACTATTTGACAGTGAAACCAGCACCTATACCTATCTCATCGCTGATTTAACCGCAAAAGCAGCCATTTTGGTCGATCCGGTCAAAGAACAGGTGGATCGCGATCGCAAACTCCTCGATGAGTTGGGATTAACCTTGCAGTATTGTCTAGAAACGCATATTCACGCCGATCACGTTACCGGAACAGCGCGATTGCGGGAATTGACGCACTGTCAGGGTGTGGTTCCTGAAAATGCCTCGGCGACTTGTGCTGACCGCTTTCTGGCGGATGGTGAGGTGTTAATGGTGGGGTCAGTTGAGATTCAGGCGATCGCCACACCGGGTCATACCGATAGCCATAACGCCTATTTAGTGAATCGCGATCGCGTCCTCACCGGGGATTCACTGTTAATTCGGGGATGCGGTAGAACTGATTTCCAAGGCGGTGATGCCAGCACACTATTTCATTCCATAACTCAAAAGTTATTTAACCTGCCCGATGAGACGCGGGTGTATCCCGGACATGATTATCACGGACATACCGTATCCACCATTGGCGAAGAACAGCAATGGAATCCCCGATTAGCGAATCGCGATCGCGCCAGCTTTATTGAATTGATGAATAACTTAAACCTTCCTGATCCGAAGAAGATTATGGAAGCGGTTCCCGCGAATGAACGCTGTGGCAAAGTAGCGGTTAAATCATAAAGGAACAGGGATTCCTGTAACCATCTACACCAATACATTCAGTTAGACAAGTTCTGCACATAGATAAGGAGAAAAACTCATGGTTTTAGCTAATGCCAATAACCTCCAAGAAATAGACGCCCAAACCTTAAAACAATGGCTGGATCGTCAACAAGTAATGTTGATTGACGTGCGGGAACCGGGCGAATATGCCAGTGAACATATTCCTGGGGCAAAATTAATGCCACTGTCTAACCTGAATCCCGCCGATGTTAAACCAGAAACCAATCAACAGGTTGTATTGTACTGCCAAAGCGGGAATCGCTCGAAACAAGCCGCCCAAAAACTCTTTGACTCTGGATTTGAATCGGTGAATCATCTTCAAGGCGGATTACCAACCTGGACATCCGCCGGATATCAGACTCAAGTCAATAAAAATGCGCCAATTAGTTTATTCCGACAAGTGCAAATTGTAGCAGGTACATTAGTGTTTACGGGAACCGTATTAGGTGCGTTTGTCTCGCCTTGGTTTTTGATTTTAAGTGGTTTTGTTGGTGCAGGATTAGTCTTTGCAGGGGTGAGTGGAACCTGTGCCATGGGTATGTTATTGGCAAAACTTCCTTACAACCAACGGGTTTAAATATGATAGGTCACTGATTTAAGGTGGGTGGGCAATGCCCACCCTACAGGGTGTTGAATAATTAAAAATGACCAAGGACATAAGACAAATGACTACTTGGATAATTGGGCTAATTCTTGCCGCCGGAATTGGTATTAGTTTAGGGTTAATGGGGGGTGGCGGTTCGGTGCTAGCTTTGCCCATTTTAGTGTATGTGATGGGGGTGGAAGCGAAAAGCGCGATCGCGATGACATTGGTTATCGTGGGAACCGTTAGCTTGATTGGAGTTATTCCTCACTGGCGACGAGGGAATCTGAATTTCAAAAAGGCGTTTATGTTCGGCGCGGCGACGATGGTAGGCGCGTTTTTGGGGGCAAAGTTAGCTTTTTTTGTCAGCGGAACATTCCAGATTCTTCTCTTTGCGGTAATGATGATCATTGCGGCGGGATTTATGATCCGCAAAAGTAGTAAACCGACGAAACCCGATAACAACTTGCAGTATTATCCTCAACCCCTGTGTAAATATTGTTGGGTATGGATGCTAACGGAAGGGTTAGGTGTGGGCGTATTGACGGGTTTAGTCGGGGTTGGCGGTGGATTCGCGATCGTTCCAGCGTTGGTATTATTAGGAAATACGCCGATGAAGGAAGCGGTGGGAACGTCATTATTAATTATTGCCTGTAACTCGGTGGCTGGATTTCTGGGATATTTTGGACAGGTTCCCCTAGATTGGGGGTTAATGGGTTCATTTATTGTGGCGGCGAGTGTGGGAATTATAGTTGGGTCATATTTGGCACAGTATGTCAAAGCTCAACAATTACAGAAAGCCTTTGGTTATTTTTTAATTGCCGTAGCCGCGTTTATTTTAGTTCAAAATCGTCAGGTTTTCACATCTGGACAGAATCAGACGGAATCAAGCAGGCAGCCAAATATTCAGATAGCTTATCGATAAATTTTAGATGTTATAGATGTTCGTTAGCACTTGACTTTTCCTGTCGTTTCAGGTATTATTTCATCATGGGAAAATGTGCCGTCCTATAGACCCTAATAATCCCAAACCTGTCGGGTGGGTTAGGCGGTACTTAATAGAGAAAACAAATCCTTAAATTAGATATCCGCCGTCACCCACCAAGTTATCGTTGTTAACAGATGAACTAACGATAATTCAAAGACGGAATCAAGCCGGGAAGGAAGCCAGGGGCTCAGATAGCTTATCGATAGATTTGAGATTTTATAGGTGTCCATTTAGGCTTGACTTTTCCTGTCGTTTTAGGTATTATTTCATCATGGGAAAATGTGCCGTCCTATAGACCCTAATAATCCCAAACCTGTAGGGTGGGTTAGGCGGTACTTAATAGAGAAAACAAATCCTTAAATTAGATATCCGCCGTCACCCACCAAGTTATCGTTGTTAACTCTGTATTCCCCGTTGCCTGTTGCCTGTTGCCTTTTCCGCTACAGTTAGCAGTAAGCTGGTTTACGGCGTTCGTCACAATTGATTATGGCAACCATCAACGATAACTACCTGAAACTCAAAGCAGGCTACCTGTTTCCCGAAATTGCCCGCCGGGTGAATACCTTTGCTGAAGCGAACCCGGATGCCGATATCATTAAACTGGGAATTGGCGATGTTACCGAACCCTTACCCGAAGCCTGTCGCACAGCGATGATTCAGGCGGTAGAGGATATGGGGAATCGGGAGTCTTTCCGAGGCTATGGACCCGAACAGGGGTATCCCTGGCTGCGGGAGAAAATAGCCGCCCAGGATTTCCAGGCGCGGGGATGTCAGGTGGATGCATCGGAAATCTTTATCTCCGACGGTTCTAAGTGCGATACGGGCAATATTCTGGATATTTTTGGCAAAAATAACAAAATTGCTGTAACTGACCCCGTTTATCCCGTCTACGTGGACACGAATGTGATGGCGGGACATACTGGAGAGGTGAATGAGAAGGGTGAATTTGAGGGATTAGTCTATTTGCCGATTAGCGCCGAGAATAATTTTACCGCAGAGATTCCCTCTCAGAAGCTGGATTTGATTTATCTGTGTTTCCCGAATAATCCCACAGGCGCTACCACGACTAAGGAAAACTTGAAAGCGTGGGTAGATTATGCCAAAGCGAATGGGTCAATTATTTTCTTTGATGCGGCTTACGAAGCGTTTATCACCGACGAGAGTTTACCCCATTCTATCTATGAAATTGAGGGAGCGCGAGATTGTGCGATCGAGTTTCGTTCCTTTTCTAAGAATGCGGGATTTACCGGAACTCGTTGTGCGTTGACGGTGGTTCCCAAAACCTTAACCGCAAAAGCATCGGATGGTTCAGATGTGGAACTTTGGAAGCTGTGGAACCGCCGCCAGTCTACCAAGTTTAATGGTGTCTCCTATGTTGTCCAACGGGGGGCGGAAGCGGTTTACTCAGAAGCAGGAAAAGCCCAGGTGAAGGCGTTAGTTAGCTTTTATTTGGAAAACGCAAAAATCATTCGTCAGAAGTTAACGGAAGCGGGATTAAGTGTGTATGGCGGAGTTCATGCACCTTATATTTGGGTGAAGACACCCAATGGTTTATCCAGTTGGGATTTCTTCGATAAGTTACTGCAAACCTGTTATGTTGTCGGAACACCAGGTTCTGGATTTGGCGCTGCGGGTGAAGGCTATTTCCGAATTTCGGCGTTTAATAGTCGGGTGAATGTGGAAGAGGCGATGAAGCGGATTACCCAGAAGTTTAAGGTGTAGACTCTAGCAGAACCCCGACTTCTTCAAGAAGTCGGGGTTCTATAAGCTGTCATGCATTTATAGCAGTACGCTCTCGCGTAGTTACAGTACAAATGTTCCAAGGCACTCCTGATAAAGCCTCCATGTCTAATGTGTAAATACACGCCTAGCGTAGCGCTATAAATTGGGTATTAGTAGCGAGCAAGATGCTCGCACTACAATGATTTTGCAATTATAGTTTGCCAAATCCGTACAGGTTGGATTGTGCTATTTGATTCAGATGATTGGCACACCCACTGTTGCTCACTTTCCCTCGTGGAAAGTCTTCTGCTTTCTCCTGCGAAGGAGAGATGAACCAGTGCCTAGAGTACCTAGAGCTAAGAGTCCGAGAGTGGAAGTAGGATCGGGAACCGAAGTAGACTCAGAAACTAAACTGTAGGTTACATCGCCTTCAAAAACCCCTACACCACTACCAATGTTTCGATATTCAAATTCGGATTGACTTGCTAAGAAAATTGATGGTCCAAATTCAAAACCAAATGCATCTTTTGTTCTCAATGCCAAACTGTCTTTTCCCCATTGAGGAAAAATACCACCCACCCAAAAAGGAGGTGTTGTTCCTTGAATACATAAATCAGTATACTGACAGGCTACATCGTCTAAAGTATATTCCAATCCATCAAAATAAAACTCAAATTCTGTTAGAAAGAATTCCTCAGAACCATAACCAAAACCGACTGGTGTCGATTCATTGTCATAACTAAAAGAGCCAGTAAAACTCTGCCTAATTAGATCTCCCGATGTAATATCAACGGTAAATTCATAAGTAATTATGCTAGCCTGAACTGGATTAGCTTCAGTTAATAAGAAGCCTAAAGCTAAGCTAGTGCTGGCTGCAATTGTGGTCTGAAAGTGGTGGTAATGTTTCATATTCATGGCTATTGACAATTTTAGAGTGTATAAAAATTTTACATCTTCTCTTGCAAAGAAAACTTGCCAACGATTTGTAGATTAACTTGAAAACGATCAGATAATCCACGGCGTTCTAGTGCCTGAGAAATTGCCTTGTGTGACAGAAGCATTTGTTCAATTTGTTTGTCGTGAGAGAGGCTGTTAGGGTGGTTGCGATAGTAGTAGAGTGGTCGCTTGACTTGCCACACTTGTGTTACCTCAGAGAGGCGCAAGCTAAGAGGGCAGAACTTACCCACAAATAACTATTGGTTATTTTTCAGTGCTTTTTCTTCTTTCTCAGCTTCAGGTGAAGGCTGGGTTAATTGGTCGTAGTCTAAACTCCAGTATTAAGTGCCAAAAGCGCTTGAAGCAGGGGGAGCAAGAGAATGGTTCTCTCGCTGGCTCTTTCTCCTGTTAATCGGGTAGGGTAACGCTACCCGCCCAGTTTAAGTCAATCCTTTTATTCCGCTATACCTTTATCAACTGAGATGTCCGATTCGGGGGGATTTTCTACCGTGAGATAAAGCTGATAATCAATCGGTTCATCCGCATCAGATACCACAACAAACTCATAGAACCCCGATTCTGGTAATTCCCCAGAAAAGCTGTGCTGGCGTGAATCTTCCAGGAAGATTGTATTGCCTGTAGGACTATAGATTGATAATAAGGCGTCGGCGTCACTGGAGAGATCCACATCCATAAACTGATCGGCTGCTAACTCTGCGGTAAAGGCTTTGCCTTCTCCAGGTTGCAGGGTTCCACTCATTTGTGTGCCAGTATCACCCCGTTTAAACACAATCCGTTCTAACGCCTCTCTGGATTGCAACACTTTGACGCTATCCGCAACCGTGGCTTGCCAGATTTGACCTATAGGTTGATCCAGAAATTCCGATCCCGTTTCGCCTTCTTGTTTGGGGAAGACGCGGAAAAATTTGGCATCGGCGATGTCATATAACGCCCGACTACTCACACGTAGACGATTGACTTGACTTTTCCAGCGATCGCGATCGCTCTCATCATAACTGCCTAAGTCTCGCTTGGCTTGACGACTCAGATCAAGCTGTTCAATCTGGGTAAGTACATTTGCTGCGATTCTATCCCAGGCTTCTCGGAGCCTAGCATCTTCTGGATCGGTACTTAATGGAATTCCCCGTTGTCTGGGATACTCATTCCAAAATGCTTCATCGACTAAACCGACATAAAAGTCATAATCGATACCCAGATTCATCCGTCGCTGTCGCAAGGCTTGCTTGCGTTGTCGTTCTTCTAGCGAAAAGTCGGAGGAGGGTTCAGGTTCGTCATCATCCTCTGGTGAAATCACTGGGTTCTCAAAGTCCTCTACTGTCGGCGTAGCATCGGGTTGATTAGATTGCAGTTGGCTGTCAATCCAGAGATTACCCGCCCACCAGCCAAAGCCACCGGCTGCCAGAATTAACCCTAATACTAGGAGCAATTTCCCCAACCAGCCTAAAGCGGCGTTATTATTGCCACTGGGCGCAGACCTGGGAGCCACAGGGGTAGGGGGGGAGGGTGGCGGCGGTGCAACCTGAGCTGGTGCAACCGCTACAGTTGCTTGAGTCTGCGGTGATGGTGGCGGCGGTGGAGAGTATGCCTTTGGGGGGGACTGAGAATTCAGCATCTGTAAGACTTGGTTCGCGCTTTGGGGGCGATTACGGGGGTGGGGTTGCAGTAGTTGTTCGAGGACATGGCTAAGGGTGGGGCTAAGGGGAGTGGCACTAAAGTGCCGACTACGATCCCAGGTTAAGGTGTGGGGATCGATGAATTCAGAGGGTTCTTTCCCGGTGAGTAACACTAAGACAGTTGCCCCTAAAGCGTACAAATCGCTACTGGCAGAAACAATCCCCCCTTGCATTTGTTCGTGGGGGGCATAACCCACTTTACCCAAGCGCGTGGCTGTAGCGGGGGATGATGCCATCACCTGAGAGGCTACCGTAGCCGCGATTTGCTTAACTCCACCAAAGTCAATCAGTACAGGCAATCCATCCTGTTGACGAATGATCATATTCTCCGGAGAAATATCTCGATGAATTACGCCGAGGGAGTGGATATAGTCCAAAACTGGTAAGATTTGGCGTAATAATTTGAGAATTTCGGTTTCGTTAAACCCTAATCCCTGATTCCGGCGTGCCTCCAAGATAGCCCGACAGGTTTGTCCAGCAATATAGTCCTGAATTAAAAATAGGCGTCCTTCTCCCTGCTTCTTCACCCGCAGCAGTTCTCTAAATTCAGGGATTTGGGGATGTTTCAGCTTATAGAGAACCCCAGCTTCCCGTTCAAACAGTTCTGAGGCTTTCTGGAGGGCAAACGTCCCTTGCACTTGCGGGGCGAATTCCTTTAATACACAAGCTTCACCAAAGCGATTCAAGTCTTGGGATAAATAGGTGCGTCCAAATCCCCCATGTCCCAATTCCCGCACAATCCGATAGCGTCCCGCCAAAGCTACTCCTGACTCCCTGTTGCCATTTTCTGCTTGCTCCAGTTTCTCACCACAGTGGAGACAAAAGCGACTATTCGGGGGATTTTCGTGACCGTGAGAGCAATTTAAGGGCTTCATGAATCCAGAAGTGGGCGACGTGAGTGAAGAAGGCGGACGGTGGGCAATAGAGGAATGACCACTAAGATCATTACATGGTAGTCATTGTAGCCTCTGGATTTTTCTGGACTTCTATCATGTCCGCGTCAACCTGCGGACTAGCGCCGTCTCCTGAACTCGCGGCAGACTACTGGGGAGCCAGTCTAGGATAGCCCAAAACGCTCAAGTAGGTCAGGAGCGATCGCGAAATCCAACACATTATTCTAAAACCCGTGATACACCGTAGGGTGGGCATTGCCCACCAGCTAAAATTTAGGATTAGTTGGGTTCGTAGTAGGGGCTTCAGCCCCTAATTTCTTTCATGGGCATCAGGCTAATCCATCTTGCTAAGATGTGCCACGCCACTACTGAAATCGGTTGAATCGGGCGCACGTCGGTGCGCCCCTACGGTTTCCATTCATCTTGCGTAGGTAAAGTAAAATAACACTTGTGAAGCCAACGGGGATATCAAGTCAATATTAGGAGTGTTTTATGCACCTGCAACGAATTCGAGTTCCTGATTTTCGGGTTTTAAAGGATGTTGACATTACCTTTGAAAATGATTTTGTACCCCGAATTTTTCCATTAGGCAGTCTAAATGGTGGCGGCAAGAGTACACTACTGCAATTAATTTTTACTCTCCTTCACTGTTCGACTGATCCAGAAAAGAAACCTTTTTTGCAAAATTTGCTAGATGGATTCAATATTCGTGAAGGTTCTCCTAAGAGGACTTTGGCTATCATTGATATTTGGGATAAGGACAAAGTTGTAACCATCGAGTTTTTTGTGTGCCAAGACTCTGACATTAAAAGTTGCTTGTCATTAAATGATAAGCCAGAATCTATTTACAATTCATGGTTAAGTTTTTCTGTTCCAGAAGATTTAGAAGATTTAAATTCTAAAATTTCCGTTGTTGAAACAGAAATTGCAAAACTTGAAAATATTAAAATGACAATTTATCCAAACGACGATAACGATGTTCTGGACAATCAAGAAGTTAAATTACCTAGAGAGATTCAAGTAATATTAAATAGTTTAAAAAACAGTAAAGTTTTCCCTCAAAAAATGGTAAGCAGCATTGAAAAGATTCCAAGAATACCAATAACCTACATCATAAATGCATGTAGAATAAAACTAAACCAATATGGTGGTTTGATTCAAAAGCTTGAGTCTGCTTCATCACAAATACAAGAATACATAAAGAAGGAGCGGTTGCTACTTATAGTTAACTATAAATCTAATAAAAACGATATAGTCCATGAAAATGTTTTGCTTTGCAATATGAATTATAAGGGATTAAATGTTGATGATATGGACGATAAAATTAATGAGATTGAATCAATTTTACGCCATTTGTCACAGAAAATATTTCTTGCCGCCCCTTCAACTCAAGTGTTTCTTTTTATGGAACAAGAAAAGCGAAGTTTATTATTTAAAAGCAAAGCGATTGAATCTAAGAATTATTATTTGCAAATTCAAGCTGCTAAATCTCAACTCATGAATTTATTTACTTATGATTTTCTAGCTGTAGACATTCTGATACAAGCTTTTAAAAATGCTTTTGAGCGAGATATCACAGAAGCTATAGAAACGGGGGATTATGGCAATCATTATCATAACCTAAAAAATAAGTTAAATCAGATGTTGTTCAATAAAAAAATAAACATAGATAAAGACCTTAATGGAGTGAACTTCACACTAGATAGGAATGGGGAGACTATCGAACTCTCCCCCGAAGACCTTAGCCATGGAGAGTTGAAACGGTTAAGCATTTATATGTGGCTCAAACATCATAAGATAGAAGATGCCATTGTATTGATGGATGAAATAGAAATCGCTTTCCATCCCGATTGGCAATATCAAATCATTCGAGACTTACAAGAATGGGCACCGAACAATCAATATATTCTGGCAACCCACTCCTACGAACTCTGCCAAGCCTTAACTCCTGCCCATGTGAAAGAATTAGAACCTAAACTTATCAAGCAAGACCCTGAAAACTAGACATGAGTTTTAGTCCAGAACAGTTACAACGCCACTGTGAAATAATTCTTAGTTCTCGCAGAATTAAGAATAAAATAGTTGTTCTCTGTGAAGGTAAAGGGGGTGTCTGGGATCTGAAGGGTAGACCATCACCTCAATCTTATCGAAGAATGGCACAAATGCCAGACGCTAACTTTTATAATGCCTGTGTTCCTAAGTGGTGGCGGAACTATCGACCTGAATTTTTTAATTGTGGCGATCGCACAGATGTACTTAATACTTACTTCACGTTATTAAAGTTACACGCTAAAGATAGCGCTAACTCCTATTTAAGTCCAGAAAAGCTGTTTGCGATTGTTGATTTAGATTTGCAACTTAAAACCATTGATAATTATCCCTTTTCAGATACAGAGGCGATTTTTCAGGACTTGTATGAACAAGCCAAGGTTAATCCTAAAAATGCAATCAATCATCGGATCTGGGTGACAGGGTTTATCTATAAAGAGTCCTACTTTCTGTTCCCGGAACTCCAACCTGTATTTGATAACTTTTCCGCTACTCCAATTTATAAAGATAATCCGGCTTTGCTGAAAACGATTTATATTGATATGGCAGATGGAATCAGTAATGATGCTGGGTTGCGAGATAACTTACAACGAGTATCGCAGCGTCTTCGCTACTGTTCTGGATTAGATTACCAGGGAGTGAATGAGTTGCGAGATTCCTGGATAAATGAATTGAAAAATGCCCCAGATGAGCAACGGAAGCAGGAGTTGACTTTTGCCCTATTGACGATTAAACAAGTAAAGGAATACTGGAATCAAATCCATCCGCCTGATGATTGGAATCGCTCAAGTGAAGAGAATCGAGGTCAAATGTATCGAGATCAACTTTCTTTGGAAATAGGGCGATTTTATGCTGAAAAAAGTAGTGATGTTCAATATCATATTCCGTTTTTCTTGAAAACCTTATATGAAAAGGATTGTCAGCAGCGCAGTTAACCAGGTATCTGATGACAAGAAAGCATCATTTAATTGCGGGGGTGCATGTCAAGTTGGTAGGGGCGCACTGACGTGCATTGGTGTCAACTTAAGACTTTGTATGACTAGCGCCCAAAGTTTAGATCCCCCTAAATCCCCCTTCAAAAGGGGGACTTTGATTAATTTATGGTTCCCCCCATGGAACAAAAAGCGAAGCATCCTTGGGTCTCCCCCATGGAACAAAAAGCGAAGCATCCTTGGGTCTCCCCCATGGAACAAAAAGCGAAGCATCCTTGGGTCTCCCCCTTTTGAAGGGGGACGGAAGGGGGATCTAAAAGGGGGACGGAAGGGGGATCAAAAGGGGGACGGAAGGGGGATCTAAAAGGGGGACGGAAGGGGGATCTAAAAGGGGGACGGAAGGGGGATCTAAAAGGGGGACGGAAGGGGGATCTAAAAGGGGGGTGCGCCCGATTTAACGGTAAAATCTATTCCACCATTTTAGCTGGGTTACGCCCCACCGAAGCAAGATGGATTAGCATTATGCAAAAGAAACCCATACAATTAAGGGCTAAGGTTCCCTTACTACAAACCCAATCTACCAGCATTGAAAGCGCGATCGCACACCGTACACCCTACCCCGACACTCCTGCTGTTACAATTTTTTTGGGTAAAAATTTTATAGATTCAGCAAATGGCATCGCTAAAAAACGTTTTAGTATCGGGGATACTGCTGTTCCTGCTATCTCCCTTAGTTGCTTGTTCCCCAGCTTCTGAAACGGGGAATGAGACAACGGTTGAACCCTTAATCGCTGGGGCGATTCCTGATCAAGATCCGGAAAAATTGCAACGGCTGTATGACAAGTTAGCGAATTACCTGGAAACGGAGTTAGGTGTACCCGTCGAATATAAACCTGTAACCGACTATGCGGCGGCGGTGACAGCGTTTCGAGTGGGGGATCTGGATCTGGTTTGGTTTGGCGGCTTAACCGGGGTACAGGCGCGATCGCAGGTTGAAGGTGCAGAGGCGATCGCCCAACGGGATATTGATGCTGAATTTACCAGTGTATTTATTGCTAATAAAAATAGTGGACTACAACCGATTCAGGATATCCAAGAATTATCCAAATTAAAAGGATCAACCTTTACCTTTGGCAGTGAATCCTCCACTTCAGGGCGGTTAATGCCTCAGTATTTTTTGGAACAAGCCGGGGTGACACCAGAGGATTTCCAGGGAGAGGTCGGTTTTTCAGGTTCCCATGATACCACAATTCAACTGGTTGAAGCCGGGAGTTATCAGGCGGGGGCATTAAATTCTCAAGTTTGGAAAAGCCGCGTGGAAGCCGGAGACGTAGATTTAAATAAAGTGGATGTGATTTGGGAAACGCCAACCTATTATGATTATCATTGGGTGATTCATCCCGATGCCAAGTTACGCTATGGTGAAGATTTTTCCCAGAAAGTGCAAGCTGCTTTACTCAAGCTTGACCCGAATAATCCCGAACACCAAGAAATTTTAGACTTATTTGGTGCTGATAAATTTATTTCCACAGAAAATTCCAATTACGCTCAAATTGAAAAAGTCGGTCGTCAAATTGGCAAAATAAAATGAGCGATTCGTCGCCAATTTTTCAGCTAAAAGGTGTAACTCAGCAATTTGGTCGATTGACCGCCCTAACCGAGATTAATCTCACGCTTTACCCTGGCGAACGGGTGGCGTTAGTTGGGTCAAGTGGGGCGGGAAAAAGCACCCTATTGCGTTTGTTGAATGGGACACTGCAACCCACCCAAGGAGAAATTTGGGCATTAGGGTACAATCTTTCCCAAATTTCAACTCGGAGATTACGCAAAGTGCAACGGCAAATTGGTACAATCTATCAACAGTTTCATTTAGTGGATAATTTGCGAGTGATTCACAATGTTAATGCTGGACATTTAGGACGGTGGTCATTGTTTAAAGCCGCTTTATCACTGCTATTTCCGTTAGAGGTAGAAACAGCGCATCAGGCGTTAACTCAAGTGGGAATTCCGGATAAACTTTATACCCGCACTGATCAACTCTCTGGTGGACAACAGCAGCGAGTGGCATTAGCGCGAGTTCTGGTGCAAAATCCCTTAGTTATTTTAGCCGATGAACCGATTTCTAGTCTTGATCCGGAGTTGAGTCGAGAGGTAATAGAGTTGCTATGTCAAATGAGTGAACAGGGTGGTAAGACTTTGGTTACTAGCCTACATTCGGTTGATTTTGCCCTAAAGTATTATCAGCGAATTATTGGATTAAAAATGGGAAAAATTTTATTTGATAGTTCAGCTACAAATGTTTCGGAAGAAATGATTGCTCAGTTGTATAAAATATAACAGCATAAATTATAGAAATTTGTATGGGTTACGAAACTGGGTCGAGTATGGCTTAAAGTCACAAGCCAGGGCGGGTTTTGTTTTTCAGTTATCAGTGATAAGCAAGCTTTAGTGGCTAAACCCGCCCCTACAGTAGCTAAACTCACTCCTACAGTTGACTGGAGATGTGCCGTGGCGCGTCTGTCTCTACATGGTGCCGGTTATTTTTTATTTATTCAAACGAGACTCACTCTGATAGAATCAGGGCTTACAGAGAGAAAGTATTCCAGATTACCAAAATCCCAGGCAGAGGCTTTGGGAATCCGTAATCAATTTGGTGCAACGGGCAAACTCATGAAACGTAGAAAATTTGTCGGGAATGCTGTCATTGGTGCAACAGGCACCGCCGCCTTAGTGGGGTGTCGCCCAACCGCCACTAATTCAGGGGCGCAAAGCGTTAGCCAACCCAGAATTCGATGGCGCATGGCAACGAGTTGGCCCCAATCGTTGGATACTATTTTTGGCGGCGTAGAAACCATGAGCCAGCGGGTGAGTGAAATGACCAATGGACGTTTCACGATTAAACCCTTTGCTGCTGGTGAAATTGTACCCGGATTGCAGGTGCTAGATGCGGTACAAACTGGCACGGTGCAATGTGGTCACACCGCTAGCTATTATTACATCGGCAAAAATCCCGCCTTGGCATTTGGCACAACTGTTCCCTTTGGTTTAGACGCCCAACAACAGAATGCCTGGTTATACCATGGCGGTGGTTTAGAGGCGATGCACAAGCTTTATAGTGACTTCGGCGTGATTAACTTTCCGGCTGGGAATACGGGGACTCAGATGGGCGGCTGGTTTAAGCGAGAAGTTAACTCGGTGGCGGAACTCCAGGGTTTGACCATGCGAATTCCTGGGTTAGGGGGTGACGTGATGTCCCGGTTAGGGGTTAATGCCCAAGTGTTACCCGGTGGCGAGATTTACCTAGCACTAGAACGGGGGGCAATTGACGCGGCTGAATGGGTGGGTCCTTATGATGACGAGAAACTCGGCTTGCATCAAGCGGCTCAACTCTACTACTATCCCGGTTGGTGGGAGCCAGGAGCAACTTTAGAAGTGCAAGTGAATAAGACAGAGTGGGATAAATTGCCCAAAGAGTATCAGGAAGTCTTCAAAACGGCAGCCATGGACTCCAACTTAAATATGCTGGCACGGTATGATGCCTTAAATCAACAAGCCCTAGGAAAACTGCTGGAGGCTGGGGTGAAGCTGGTGCCCTATTCTCAAGAGATTATGCAGGCCGCTCAGAAGGCATCCTTTGAAATATATGAAGAAAATGCTGCCCAAGATAGCACGTTTAAAGAGGTTTATGAGCAGTGGAAGGGCTTTCGCGAACAGATTTACCAATGGCATCAGGTGAATCAACTCAGTTTTTCTAATTTTGTGATGGCAAATCAGGAATGAGGAAGTAGAGACGTTGCATGCAACGTCTCTACCATAAGATGCGTCCTAACCGCTATGGCGATTGCTATAACGTTTGTGCAAAACCCGCCCTGACTTAGTTTTGAGTGTTGAGTGTTGCGACACCCCAGATGAAACTAAACCCGCCCCGACACTGAGAACCGCTATAATAAATCCGCCTTTCCCAAATATGTCATTGATGAGGTGTGAACGATTGAAGTTTAAACAGTCTACTATGCGGCACTATCCGTTAAAACGCTCTACTCTAAAAAAACCAGGATTTGACTGGGTTCAGATTGCTCTGTTGGTCTGGATTGGTGTCTTAGGGGCGGCTGAACGTGCCGCCGCTCACCACCCGGTTGGGGGTAGAACCCCTGCCAATGTCTGGGAAGGGTTGCTCTCTGGATTCGCGCACCCAGTTATCGGATTTGACCATTTGGCGTTTGTTGTGGCTGTGGGTTTATTAGCCGCGAATCTTGTTCGGGGTGGTTTTATTCCCGTTGCCTTTTTGTTAACAGCAATGGTAGGTACAGGGATTCACCTGTTAGCGATTAACTTGCCGATGACTGAACTGGCAATTGCCGCTTCGGTGGTTCTGTTTGGGGCAATGCTGATAGGGCAATACCGTCTAGATTATAAAGTGTTAACTGGACTGGCTGCGATCGCGGGATTGTTTCATGGTTATGCTTATGGAGAAGCCATTATTGGTGCCGAGATGAATCCGATAGCGGCATATCTGCTCGGATTTACGCTCATTCAGGGGATTATTGCTTTCGGCGCGATGATGGCAAGTCAACTTATCCTCAAGCGATGGAGTGAGAATGCATTGGCTATCCTGCGGGTTGTCGGCTTGGCAATTTGCTCGGTGGGAGTCATGTTCCTAGCAACTGCCATTGTCGGTTGACATCTCCACTCCTTAAAAGAGAGTGGATTCTGAGCTGATGTTACGCCTCGGTCTTAAGACGCGAGGCTTCACATTTCTCACGGTATGATCGTTTTAGGTTGGAAAACAGGTCATACCGTTTCGGCAGTGTCAAGCACCATTAATACCATCCTCAGCCGCCGCGATCGCAACTGTCGCCCGTTTTACCTGTTCCCAACTCATCAGGCTTGATTACCGTTTCTATTGATCCATATTCCAACTTACTTTAACCTTAAGGGTTGCTGTTCTGTATTGAGTTCCAAAAGTTGCTAAACGTCTTTTCTGCTCAAAGGACAAATGACCAATCCCTAATAAATCTCCGCCTCAAGCTGACTCAGTGGTACAAAAGACTCTTGAGGTAAAAGAATCGGTTTCGCCCGAAAAATCAACTTGCCACGATAAGTAAATCGGTCAATCGCCACACCCATGGGACGTTGGGTTAGGTGGGGATGGACTTCATAATAATTATGGTATATCTGCCGAGCGGCTCTAAGGAGACCCGGGTCTAACAACATCGGTAGCCCCGTCTGAGTTTCTTGATACTCTCCTTGCCATTGTTGTGATGTATATACCACCCGCCTAACCCTACTGTTTAATTCACCAACATGATTCTTGCCGGACGTTTCTTTGCATCAGAGTAGCTGTACTAGGTCATCCTCCTGTTTGACTTAACTTATGGCTCTTTGAGAATCTCAATCAAAGCATTTCCCATTTCCTGGCAACCGACAAGCGTCATTCCTGCTGACATAATATCCCCTGTACGGTTCCCTTTCTCTAAAACTTGAAAAACGGCTTGCTCAATTTGGTCAGCCGCCGTTGCCTGATTTAACCCATAGCGTAGCATCATCGCCGCACTCAACACTTGAGCCAAGGGATTTGCCTTATTTTGCCCAGCAATATCCGGGGCGGAACCGTGAACGGGTTCAAAAACGCCGGGTCCTTTTTCCCCTAAACTGGCTGAAGGTAACATGCCAATACTCCCGGTGAGCATCGCCGCCGCATCAGAAAGCACGTCTCCGAATAAATTGCCCGTGACAATCGTATCGAACTGCTTAGGTGCCCTGACTAACTGCATGGCAGCATTGTCAACATACAAATGAGATAACTCCACATCCGGATACTCAGTCGCTAATTGGGTGATGCGATCGCGCCATAATTGAGATACCTCGAGAACATTGGCTTTATCAACCGAACAGAGTTTACCTTGGCGTTTGCGAGCGGTTTCAAATGCCACTCGTCCAATGCGGTCAATTTCGGCTTCGGTATACGCCATCGTATTTACACCGCGCTTTTCCCCCGTTTCAGTGGTAAAGATACCCTTGGGCTGACCGAAATAAACCCCGCCTGTCAATTCTCGCACCACCATAATATCCACCCCGTCAACCACCTCCCGTTTCAAGGTTGAGGCATCAATGAGTTGGGGTAATATGGTGGCAGGTCGCAAATTGGCAAATAACCCTAATCCTGCTCGTAATCCCAACAAACCCGTTTCCGGGCGTTGATGGCGCGGCAGGTTATCCCATTGATAACCGCCGATGGCAGCCAGTAAAACAGCGTCGCTATGGCGACATTTTTCCAGGGTGTCAGTCGGTAGGGGTTCCCCAGTAGCATCAATTGCCGCCCCTCCGATTAAGGCTTCAGTGAACTCAAAGCTAAGGTCGAACTGTGCGCCAATCACCTTTAACACATCTACCGCGACTGCCATAATTTCTGGACCAATGCCATCACCGGGCAAAAGGGTAATGCGGTAGTGCTGCTGTGCCATAACTTATCGTGTAATCTTGGGGACAATTTCAAAACGTGGACACCTGAACCTTATGACTGACCAGGCAGTCTCTTATGATAACGGCTAATTGACCCCCCTGACCGGAATCAATGTTTCAATTTTTGAATTTTGTCGGGAAAATGGGGATTGGGGAAGAGGTGATTGGTGAGGAGGAGAAGAACGAATTGTAGTGATGAGTTTTTGAGTATTCGCTCATCGGGAACGAACTGGAGGACGCACAAAACTTATCGAGTTAGAACACTATAAGCTTTTACCTACGGAGACTGAGATTACGATGGCACTGAATTTAGTTAACCAACTCGGCGAATGGAATCCCCAGTTGTTTCGGGAAATCAAAGGACGGCTTAAATCACGCAATATTTTAATTGCCGTCGCCATGTCTTTCCTGGGACAGTTACTGCTGCTGATGGCTTTCGCGGGTAAATTACCCGTGGTTAAGGATAGCATGAGGCTTTACAACCGTTATTGTACAGGGTCAACTGAGGAATACTCCACGATTCCCGCCTGTCTATTCGATGGTGTAGGTGGGTTTGTGATCAATTGGTCACTCTGGTGGCAGGATGTCTTTTTGGGACTCAGCCTAATCGGTATTTTTGCCCTGTTAGTCGTGGGCATCTATATGCTGATTAGTGATTTGTCTCAGGAAGAACGTCGGCGTACTCTGAATTTTTTACGGCTGACTCCGGGTTCAACGCTGAGTATTTTAGGCGGCAAATTATTGGGAGTTCCCCTGTTACTTTACCTAGTCGCCGCCCTAGCCTTGCCCTTGCATCTAGTGGCGGGTTGGGCAGGTGACATGGGTTTGAGTCAGATTTTAGCCTTCTACACGGTTCTAGGTGCTAGTTGCCTATTCTTTTTCAGTGGGGCGTTACTTTTTGGCTTAGTCGGTAATTGGTTGGGCGGTTTTCAAGCGTGGTTGGGGGGTGGCGCAATTCTCCTATTTCTATCGATTAGCACCAGCGTTATTGACGGGGGTATGAACCATTACCCCACGGATTGGCTGACCTTATTTAATCCGGCAATTTTGTTACCGTACCTGATTGATTCGAGTTCTCTAGATGTCGTTAATACGCATCCCAACGGTGATTTTTGGGACTTGGGTTGGTTTTATCTCCCCCTCGGAAAGACAATCTGGATGATGGCGGGATTTGCTATTCTCAATGCGGGTTTATGGAGTTACTGGATTTGGCAGGGATTAAATCGGAATTTTCACAATCCCACGGCTACCTTACTGAGTAAGCGACAAAGTTATCGGTTAACGGCTTGCTTTGAAGTGATGATTCTCGGATTTGCCCTAAATCCTCAGGTACATGAATGGAAAAGTTATGCTGAAGGATTGTTTGAGAATCTAGAAATCCTGCTGGTGTTTAACTTGATCCTATTTTTAGGGTTAATTGCAGCGTTGAGTCCCCATCGTCAAACGATGCAAGATTGGGCGCGTTACCGCCATGCCAAACGCTCGTCCCGCAAGGCTGGAATTATGGCAGACTTAATCTGGGGCAGAACCAGTCCAGCGCCTGTGGCGATTTTCTTGAATTTAGCGATCGCGTCTGCTATTTTACTGCCATGGATTCTGCTGTGGTCGCCCAGTGAATACAAGACACCCGCGATTTTGGGGTTATTGGTAACCGTCGGTCTCATCGTGTTTTATGCTTCCATCGGACAGCTTATGCTGTTGCTGAAAACACCCAAGCGGGCGGTTTGGGCAGCAACCATGGTTGGTGGACTGATTATCTTACCGCCGATTATGCTGGAAGTGTTGTCCATGTCCCCATCCGTACAACCCCTGGTATGGCTATTTTCGGCGTTTCCTTGGGCTAGCATCCAATATGCGGCGGGAACATCCGTATTACTGGCTCTGGTGGGTCAATCTCTCGCGTTAGTCTTGCTGAATCTTCAACTCACCCGACAGTTGAAAAAAGCAGGTGAGTCTTCGACGAAAGCATTACTGTCTGGGCAGACGTCCTGAGAGATTCAGTAATTGAATCCTCATTGTTCCTCATTGTATTGTAGAGACGCGCCATGGCGCGTCTCTACAGCTAGAATTGTGTTGGCTAAACCCTTGGAAGGAAACCCAGAAAAGCTGCATAATGCAAAAAATCCGTCAATTGGTAATTCTACCATTACTAACTCTTTTCGCGATCGCAACCCTCAGCAGTTGCGGTGGTGATAGTGCAGAATCAGGAGCGATTCGAGTTGGCTCAAAAGATTTTGCTGAACAATTTATATTAGGAGAAATGTATGCGCTGGTATTAGAAGAGAATGGTTTTCCCGTAGAACGCAAACTTAACTTAGGAGGGAGTCAGGTGACTCATGAGAGTCTCAAATCGGGAGAAATTGATTTATATCCAGAATATACCGGGACTGGATTGATCACAATTTTAAAGCGTCCCCGGAATAGCGATTCCCAACAAGTCTATAAAATCGTTTCCCAGGAGTATGCGGAACAGTTTAATTTAGAATGGCTCGAACCCGCACCCCTGAATAATACGTATGCGCTGTTTATGACGCCAGAGGATGCCCAACAGTATGGAATTGAAACGATTTCCGATATAGTGCCTCAAGCTAATGAACTGAAGATGGTTGGCACCTATGAGTTCCAAGGACGTCCTGATGGATTATCAGGGCTCAAGGAAGTGTACGGTGATTTTAAACTAGCAGAGTATAAACCGGTGAATGCCGCATTGAGGTATCAAGCCTTGGCTCAAGATCAAGCTGATATTGCTGTAGGATTTGCTACAGATGGAGAAGTCAGCGCTCTCAATTTAGTCAGACTTGAAGATGACAAAAATTTCTTTCCTCCTTATCAAGTTGCGCCCGTCGTGCGTCAGGAAGTCCTAGAAGAAAACCCAGAAATTGAAACGATACTCAACAAGCTTTCGGCAACAATTACAGATGAGACAATGCAACGTCTCAATTACCAGGTAACTGGGAAACAAAGGGAACCGGGTGAGGTAGCGAAAGAGTTTCTCATTGAACAAGGATTTCTGGAATCTAATAACGACGAGGGTGAACTTTAGTTAAGGGTTGCTGAATCAGTATTGGGGTGAGGGGAGAGAACAGGAAACAGGGAACAGCGAGAGGTTGTTGTAGTGCGTTAAGCGAAGCCATGCCGCAGGCTTTGCATCTTGCTCGCTATTGTGTCAGTTTTTTACCTATCAAGGCTTATTGCTTGCACTAAATGAACCTTAAATCGTCCTCAAAGCCTTGATTTTAAAAAGGTCAAAATTCAAAACTTAGTCGGGGCGGGTTTAGTGACATCTGGGTGCAAAGTAAACGATAGTAGTGAAACCCGCCCCTACATTCGGAAAGAATTGGTTTGAGGTAACGTTATCATCAATAGCTGCCCGAAAGAACATAAACTTACCCCTATACACTCAAAACTCACGCGCCATGCCCAACTAGCCTAGTGTTGGGTCAAGACTACTCGGAATTAGCATGAATAGTTAGCGTCAAGGGATGCATTTGGGGAAAGTCTTGCTGAATAATTCGGATAACTTTTTGTTGATTAGTCTTATTTTTTACAATAAATTGGGCAGTACCATCGCCTTGAGAACCTACACCCTTCCCCCCTAAAATATAAGGTTGAATCGGCTCATAATTGAGCAGTTGGTGCAAAACGGGAGCCGTCAATTGTTGGGAACAAGCGGGGATGAGATAGCGATCAAATTCAGCTTGAGCCTTTGTCATCAACTGACCCAGCTTGAGAGCATCTCCTGTTTGCAGTACTTCAACGGCTTCTTGAGTAATTTGATAACTAATAGTGCCGAGATAGTGCTGTACATTCTTCTGTACGTTATCAGTACCAAAGGGATAACACTGATTCAGCCGACTGAGGATTTCTTGGGTATTTTTACTCGCGCCCAGATCAACAATGACAAAAAACAAATCTTTTGGAACATTTAGCTCGATAATATCCGCCGATGCGCCATCAAAAATAATGGCAATTGGTTGATTCCCATAAGCGCAGGCTTGATCCATACGTCCGCAGCGAGAAGGTGTAGTTGTCTCACCTAGATAAGCATATTCCATTTCGCCTCGCCGATTCATTTTCAGGTCATATAAATGATTAAAGGCGCGTGCGACTAAAACGCAAATAGCGGCACTGGATGATAACCCTTTTTGTATGGGTAAATCAGTGCAATAGTTATCGATTTCTACGCCACCTACTTGGAAATAGGTAAGAAAATGATAAGCGACGCCAGCCGCATAACTGCAAAACCCTCCCTTTTGGGCTTCAGCCAGGAGCACTGGGCGTTCCATGGGTAACTGAATGGGTTCTGGACGAGTGCCATCACTCAGGGAAGCATGAAGAATAAAATGAGTAGGGTGGGGCTTGACGTTGGCATAGAGTCCCTGGTTGGTTCCTGTGATAAGGGTGTAGCCTTTTTCAAGCTGAGGATTCAGGCGGCGGTAGCCTCCCGCCCAATCGCTGTGTTCACCAAACAGACAAAGGCGACCTGGCACAAACAGTTTCATTCATAACCCCTATAATTATTGCGATCGCTATTAATAGAGTACTGTGGAGGCTAACACATTGGCGCGATCGCTCTGGAGATCATCCCATTTACAATCTCAAACTGATATGACCCACTTTGGCATCATCTGTCCTGCTTCAGCAGGTCACCTCAACCCGATGACCACGTTAGGATACGAGCTAAACAAGCGTGGTCATCGTGTTACCCTATTTGGAATACTCGATGCTCAGCCCAAAACTGTGGCAGCAGGACTGGATTTTTGGGCAATTGGTGAATCTGAGTACCCTCTTGGAGTGAATCGAGCGGCTGATATCATTGAACAGGTTGTATCTACTGGGAAGCCAGTCTTAGCTTCAAAAAACTAATCAACGTAGATCAGCACAATCAAGTCGAACCTACATTTAACCTATATCTCACCCTTGCGTCAGTACCCTTTGTTTAAGTAACTTACTCCTTAGGGTAGATTCAACAAACCATGCAAGTTCCTTACGATCTGGAAAATATAAATATCTCTACCTTATGGAAACTTATGATGTCATCATCATCGGTGCGGGTCATAATGGTTTAGTCTGTGCAGGTTATTTGCTCAAGTCTGGTTACAGCGTTTTGCTACTAGAAAAGCGATCTGTCGTAGGTGGCGCTGCTACAACGGAGGAAGCCATGCCAGAAGAAGTTCCGGGCTTCTACTTTAACCTATGTGCGATCGATCACGAATTTATTCACCTAGGACCAGTTGTTGAAGAACTCGAGTTAACCAAGTTTGGACTTGAGTATCTATACTGCGATCCCACTATTTTCTGTCCTCATCCTGATGGCAAGTATTTCTTAGCTCATCGTTCTGTTGAAAAGACTTGTGCCGAAATCGCTCGCTATAGCCAGCGTGATGCCCAGAAGTATCGAGAGTATATGGACTTTTGGCATCGCCTGATTCAAGCCATTACTCCTATATTCAATGCACCTCCTAAATCGATCATTGATATTTTAGGGAACTGGGGGCTTCTCCGGCTGAGAAAACGATCGCGATTGGGGCGATCATGATGGCACTCCGCCATGACCCTGGTACCGCCAGACCGCGTGGGGGTACGGGTGCCTTAGTCCAAGCCTTAATTAAGGTGGTGAACCATCATGGAGGCACTATCTTATGCGATCAGCATGTTGAGCAGATTCTCATGGGCAACAATGGACGAGCCGAAGCTGTTCGGGTTGCAGGGGGTCAGGAGTATCGAGCCAGAAAAGGGATTATCTCCAGCATTGATGCCCAGCGTTTATTTCTTCAGCTTATTGACCCAGCCGATGCCCAAGCGATCGCGCCTCAGTTAAACGAGCGGATCAAGCGTCGGATTGTCAATAGTAATGATGGCATTTTGAAGATCGACTGTGCCCTATAACCAGTAGGAGAAAACCATGGAGACTAGAGATTTTCAAACTCAAAGCGAAAACGTCCCTTATCCGAGCATTCCACCCCTCATCGATAGCCGGGAGACAGAATATCGGGGAACAGGAATTACCAGTTCAGTCGCGATTTTTGGTCACGCCTAGAGACACCCTCCCTCGTCTCCCTCGTTCCCAGGCTTTGCCTCCCTCGTTTCCAGGCAGAACCTGGGAATGTTTTATAACTGGATAAGGACACTACTCAATAATTTCATCGTATTGATTGATACCGCTGTCTTGATGCTGTTTCATGGAGAGCAAAATCTCGTCTAATGGCGTGTTGTCTTGCCACTGATGGCGTTCTTGGGTATAATCGCTTTGACCTGGGCTAAAGTATTGAATAAATCGGATAGCATCAACGACTCCCAAGGAATCGATTAAGGCTTTATATCCTTTTTTAATAACTTCCTGCTGAGTATTAGTCATGGGGTTGCTCCTATTTCTGAGTAACGCTCATTAGCCATTGAACCAACTTTCCAATTTTCCGGAATCACCCCCACTTCAGTTTGTTGATATCCTTCTGTTGAAGACTTATCTCAATTTTCCGACTCAACTTAAAGCTGGACAGATGAAAGTATTATGAATCCTGAATTATTTTTGGAGCAGAAAGATGTTACACCTTTAATGTTGGCGCTAAACCAATTTGCTCTTAAGGTTAACGATGCCAGTGAACGCCAAGAGGTTTTGGAGAGCGCTGGTGTCGATATTGCTCTTCTAAGCAATCTAAAACTGGGTGCAACACCCACTAAATTTGCTCCAGCGTTAGTCGCAGCGTTTAAAATTTATCCCATCTCTAATCGGCGCTTGGATTATCACCCGATGGTGAGTCTACTCAAGTACCTATGCGAACTCGCTCCGCTCTATGGACTAGCTGATCAAGATGTTGCTTTATTCACCCGATTAGTTAAGCAGGGGCAGGAAAATTTTAAGGCTTTAGCAGCTCGTAATGCAGTTGGCAGAATTGAGTCCCCCAAAGGACAAGGCATTGGTACTGGTGTTCTAATCGGCAAGAATCTGCTGCTCACCTGTAACCACATTTTTAGCAAAAGTCAGGTGCAAGAAGCCTGGGTACGTTTTAACTACACATTCGGGAGCTACTCCTTAGACTCAGATGTCTTTGAACTCAATCTGGATACGGCGATACGCTCTAATCAACTCGATTACGCTTTGCTCAAAGTCAAAGGTGAGCCGAGACAACGGATAACTAACTGCATCAATGCCATACTAGATAGTAGTCAGGAAATTCGTCTGATTCACTATCCACGGAGACAGCATGTTGTAATTTCTGGCTTGGGTCAGATTGTGCAAGTGGGAGACGATTACATCGACCACAACATCAGTACCGATGAGGGTTCATCTGGTGCGCCAATTTTTAATCGGGATTGGCAATTAGTGGCTATTCATCGGGGAAACCTGGGTATAGGACGTGTGGGTCGTTCGCTTGAGGCAGGAACTACATCTGGTGTTCCTCTTCGCGCTTTCTGGAAAGACATTCAAACTTCATTATCTTGAGATTGGCAAGGAAGTGATTAATGAGCTTTTGGCAAAACTTCTCAGAAACCTTCAGGCGAGACTCGCCGAAGTATCAAGCCCTTTTCTTACCGGAGTATCGGATTGATGTAGATTACGATACCACACCAATAAACGCGGGGGAAGCCTGCTGAAGAAGGAACGTATCACGCTATTGTTGCCAATAGACAAAAAATCGGTTAAAACCCCTACTAATAATCAGTACCCAAGATTTACTTTTAGAAGGGGGTAGAGTTTTAGGAAAGGGGAGAGCGTTACGCCCGAATGAGGTAGACTTGGTGGTGGGTGGCGCACCTTGTCAGCCTTTTAGTACAGCCGGAAAAAGGGCTTCAGTCTTAGACCCTTGTGGCAGTTTATTTATGGAGTTTGTCCGTGTTGTTCGAGACATTCAACCCCGATTTTTCGTAATGGAGAATGTAAAAGGGTTACTTTCTGCTGCTATTCGTCACCGACCAATTAACCAAAGGGAAGCGGATTATCCACGTAGAACTGCGTCCCTTGACTGTGCGGGAGTGTGCTAGAATTCAAACCTTTCCTGACGACTGGATTTTTTGTGGGTCAATAACGTCTAAGTATAAACAAATTGGCAATGCTGTACCTGTTGGATTGGCACAAGCCATTGGCACTTATCTTTACAGTTTGATTCAAGGAGATAAACCGCGAGGGAAAGAACGGGTTGAACAACTGGTCAAATGCCCTTGCATATCCAATTAATGAGTTCATCCGGGGATGTTGTCGATGAAGTCTGGCGTCAGCAAAAGCCCGGAGTTCAAACTCCGGGCTAATAGCTTAAGTCCATTAAAATGGACTAGAAGTCTTAAGCTGTTCGGCATTCAAACCTGAATGTCTAGAATGGCTCTCATCCTGGTAGTGTGTTTAGCGAAGCCATGCCGCAGGCTTTGCATCTTGCTCACTACCTATACCTAATTTATATGCATGACAGCTTATCCAGTCGTCGTTAGACGACTTGAACTTTTAGCCAGTGGTTTAAACCACTGTCTGGTTAACTTTCTTGATATTCCCAAACTATCCCAAAATTCACACGTCTAATTAATCCTTAGAGGGCCATGTAGTGATTAAGTGACTGACAAACATTGCTAAACATCCAATCCGATCACCCTAAATTCCGGCAAATACTCCACCGTAAACTGATAGGACAACTCCTGACAAGAAAGGGAAGGCAAAGTCAGCCACCATTCCAACACACCCAATTCACCGATTTCCACTGAAGGATTAGCATCAGTCAGCCGAACTTTGAGTTGGGAATGACAACTTACCGGGAGTTGTTCCATCACCTTAACCTGTGCCTCTTGCTCCCGTAAATTTGCCACCGTTAACCGATACCCATACGTCGCCACTTCCCGCTGCTGATTCCCAATCAGCTTCTTATCTATCTGTCGTTCCACCAGATACCGCTCAATTTTCAGCCCATCGTCCACACCTAAATCGATTTGAAACTCTTGACCCGGGGCAATATTCTGAATTTCGCTAGTACCAATAAACGTATTATCGCGAAAGATAGTTATCTGTCCCGGTAATAAAGTAACGCCATTCAAGGGATTCATCACCGTTGCTTTCAGGTAAGCAAAATTAAGTTGGCGCGACATCGCCACATACTCAGCCCGACAGGGATAATCATCTCTGTGGAAAATGGCAACCTTATGGCTCACCCCATCACTGGGAATCGTTGCTTTACTGTCCAGGGTAAAGGTAACAATACCCTTTTGTCCCGGACTTTCCTCCAGTTCCTTTTGGGCTCTCAACCGCTCTAACTCTTCATCTATCGTCGGTTCAGGTTCTGGCGCTATTCCTGCAAATGGCATATTCACCATTGGGGGGCGGGGTGCGTTATGCTCCTTTGGGTTGGTTGTTGTCCGATTTGCCAAAGCGCTAGGCTGTTGCAGATCAATATACCAGGGTGTAATTGGCGGAATTTGTCGCCCTACCCCCGGTTGAGCGGTGGAAAGGGTAAGCGCTACACCTAACCAATCCTCACCCGTGGTTTGGGTAATTTGAGCCAGGTAACTGAGTCGGGCGGTTTGCTGGCTATCTTGCCAATGGACATCATAGACGGGTTGCCAACTTGCCCCCTTAACTCTATAAGAAACTTCTAGCGCCAATTCACCCGCCCCTGCTGGTTCAAGGGTGATAATGATACTAAAGCTGTCATGAATCTGGGGAGTAGAGAGCTGCTGAAACTGCCCTCGCACCGCTTGTAACTGAGAGTTGACCTGTTTCTGATCCTGATCCTGTTGCGCGATCGCACCCGATAAATTCTGCCACCGTTCTCCGACAAAATCCAGCAATTCCCCGATTTGAGTCAAGTTCAACGGTTCAGGATTTTGGGATTTTGTCAAGCGTTCCAGATACTGATTGCCTAAATTTTTGATAAAATTCCGCTGTAAATTCAGCAACGTCAGCATATCTTGTCCCTGACGTCTTTGATCTTCTAACTGACCAATTTCTTCAGACAGTTGGCTAACTTTGGGATGAGTCGCTTCACGAGTGCTGGTTTTTTCCGTCCGTACCTCCAATAATCGCCCCCTTGCATGACCCGTACTCGACACCTGAACGGACTCACTCAGCAGGGTTACGGGCAAATTAGCAATCACCAGTTCCCGTTCCTCACCTGTTAGCTGCACAACGCCTCGGCGCGTAACTAACGCCTGGTTATCATACACTGTAACATTACAAATTTCCGTTTCTACCGTCTTATTCATCCGTTCTTCTTTGTCCTCAAATCAAGCTCCCTACATTCATATCGGAGCCTGAATATAAACCCAAAAATTCAACGTCAAAATACTTAATGTTCAAAACATGATTTTTGACGTTTTAGTACACCTGATTTATCCTCATTCCCAGTCGGTCAATCAGGACATTGCCGGGAAGGTGAGCCATTGCTCACTCTATCAGCCACTATCTCCTGACAAATGCTGAAAGACCTACTCTTAACCACTGTCTCTTTCCCTACTCCCAGACGTGCCATGGCACATCTGGAACATTGCGATCGCAACCGAAAACATGTCGGTCTATGAAATTCATTTTACCGATTCAGGGGTGGGATTTCCGCTAAATCCAGAATCTGGGGAATCAAATCTTCTCGCTTAATCACCATAATATGCACACCCTGACACAATTGTCTCGCGAGTTGGATTTGTTCAGCGGCAATTTTCATCCCTTCTTGCAGTGGATCGGCGGCTTCTGCCAGTCGATCAATAATAGATTGGGGAATGTTGACACCAGGAACGTATTTATTCAGAAATTGTGCATTTTTCGCCGATTTAATCAAAAATATCCCCGCTAAAATCGGCTTATCGGTATTCGCCGCAATCTTATCCATAAACTTTTCCAGCCGCTGGAAATCAGCAATCAGTTGACTCTGGAAAAACTGGGCACCCGCTTCTAGTTTACGCTCAAACCGACGTTGTAATCCAGACCAACTTTTTAACTGAGGGTCAACGGCGGCTCCAGCAAATAACTCTGTTTTTCCATCGGACAAGGGCTTATCATTAGCATCGAAACCGTTATTGAGTTTACTGATTAGCTGGAGCAAACGTACTGATTCTAGATCAAAAACGGGCTTGGCGTCAGGATGATCCCCGACTTTTACCGGATCACCCGTGAGGGCAAGAATGTTACGAATGCCCAAAGCCTGCGCCCCCATCAGATCCGCCTGTAACCCCAATCGATTGCGATCGCGGCAAGCGATCTGACAGATCGGTTCTATCCCATGTTGGACTAAAATAGCGGCGGCGGCTAAAGAAGACATCCGCAACACTGCCCTAGATCCATCGGTAAGATTAACCGCATGGACACGATTCTTCAGTGGTTTTGCCAAGTTAATCATCTGGCTAGCGTCACCTCCTTTGGGGGGGCTAACCTCTGCCGTAATTAAGAATTCCCCTGATTTAACGGCGTCTCGGAATGAGGGTTGAGTAAGGTTTGTCATTTGTCATTCGTCTTATGTCATTCGTCATTCGTCATTCGTCATTCGTCATTTGTCTTATGTCATTGGTAATCCGTTCCCCCATCTTCCCCTGCTCCCCCTGCTCCCCCTGCTCCCCCTGCTCCCCATCTCCCAGACGCGCCATGGCACGTCTCTACAGAGGTGTAGAATACCCCATAGCTGCCTTGACTCGGGAGAGGGTTGAGAGAGCGATCGCTTCTGCTTTCTCACGCCCTTGACGTAAGACTGACTCTAGATAGCCTTTATCGTCCATAACCGCTTGATAATTTTGCTGAATTGGTTTGAGGGCTTCAATCGTGGATTCACTCAACACCGTTTTGAACTGTCCCCACCCCATATCCTGACATTCGGCGGCGACAGCTTCCTGGGTTTTCCCCGACAGTAGGGTATAAAGGGTGAGTAAGTTATGACACTCTGGACGTTCTGGATTATCAAATTCTAGCCCCTTAATCGGATCAGTTTTACAGCGCTTAATTTTCTTTTGAATCTCCTCTGGAGAATCCAGCAGATTAATCCGACTCATTTCCGAGGGGTCAGATTTGGACATTTTCTTCGTGCCATCGGTGAGACTCATCACCCGCGCTCCTTCTTTGCGGATTAAGGGTTCGGGCAGTTTCAGCACAGGCTTTTTCTTGCTGCCATACTGGTCATTAATCCGAATCACTATATCACGAGTCAGTTCGATATGTTGCTTTTGATCTTCTCCCACGGGGACTAAGTCCGCATCATACAGCAAAATATCGGCTGCCATCAGCACCGGGTAATCCAGTAAACCCGTACTAACATTTTCGCCCTGCTTCACCGCCTTTTCTTTAAACTGAATCATCCGTTCCAGCCAATTTATAGGCGTGACGCAGTTAAACAGCCAGGTGAGTTCACAGTGAGCGGGGATGTGAGATTGAACAAAGATCGTTGAATCGTTCAAATCCACGCCACAGGCTAGATATAGCGCCGCGATCGTGTAGGTATCGGCGGCTAGAGTTGCTGGATTATGGGGAACCGTAATCGCGTGTAAATCGACGACGCAAAAGAAATTTTCATACTGACTCTGGGCTTCTACCCAATTACGGATTGCTCCGAGATAGTTACCCAGGTGAAGATTTCCAGTTGGTTGAACTCCAGAGAGAACGCGCTTTTTGCCCATTGATATTGGTTAAGGATTTGGAAGAGCAAAGGTGGCGATAGTCCCAGGCTTGTACCTGCTTTCGGGTCAAGCGCTGGAGGATTCGCCGTGAAACGGTGCAGATTTTTGGCAGGAACCTGAAAAACCTTCTCCTCTAAGGGGGGTAAGGTGAGCCAGGATTTACCGAGCTACGCTAACGCCGATGAGGGAACGATTGATAATTTTTTGATGATCTGCTCTATCAATTTTGCCATTACCTCGGTCGTTATGGCAGGAAAACGGTATTTTTTTGTTAATTGTAAAGTTTTTGCTAAAATCACTATGAAATCTAAACGCCAAAATCGCTTGCTGTTCTCAGGTAGGACTAGATGGGCGGAGATTAAACAATCGGTGATCAGTGTCTGGAAGCTCAAGACGCAGCAGTTCCTCGGGGTTGGACGTAGAACTGGATTCACACCTTGAGGAAATTTCCAACTCCAGTCGTTGTGCAAATGGCAAGCACGGCTGATCATTCAATTGGTGATAACCTTCTTAAATTTTGATTGAACGGCTCATGGCTAAAATTCAATTTATTAAAGGCATTGACGAAGAAGTTGTACCTGATGTGCGCCTGACTCGCTCTCGTGATGGCAGCAATGGTACGGCAACATTTTATTTTGATAATCCCAAGGCGCTCAATGGCAACTATGGTGAAGAAATAACAGGTATATACCTGATGGATAAAGAAGGAGAACTGGTCAGCCGAGACGTTAAAGGCAAATTTGTCAATGGACAACCGACGGCATTAGAAGCAATTGTGATCATGAAATCGACAGAAGAATGGGAGCGCTTTATGCGTTTCATGGAGCGCTATGCTGAGGAGAATGGTTTAGGATTCAGTAAATCTTGATTCTCCTACAGCTTAAGGTAAATGGCACGGAAGGGGAAGTCTGAAAGCCCCTCTAAGAAGAAATATATTCCGCTTCCCTCTCCTTGTAGGAGAGGGCAAGGGAGAGGAAATAGAGGAAATAGAGGAAATAGAGGACATGATATGACTCATCAGCCTCATCCTAATACAGGCTCAAGATCGATCGCGACTGCTGTGGTGACAGTCAGTGATACGCGATCGCAGAACTCTGATCGCAGTGGTTCGTGCATCCAGCAATTGCTGCGTGATGCAGGTCATGCGGTTGTTGCTTACGAAATTCTCAAGGATGAACCGAACCAGATTCAGACGTATCTGCAAGCCCTCGCCCAGCGTTCGGATATTCAGGCTGTCGTGGTTAACGGGGGTACAGGGATTGCGGCGCGAGATACCACCTATGATGCCTTAGCGAGTTTATTAGAGAAGACTTTACCCGGATTTGGTGAGGTCTTTCGTTGGCTCAGTTACCAAGAGATTGACTCACGCGCGATCGCGTCACGGGCTGTCGCTGGAGTGTATCGCCGTAAGCTAGTTTTCTCTCTTCCTGGTTCTACGGGAGCGGTCACCCTCGCCATGGAGAAGCTCATTTTACCAGAGTTGATTCATCTGGTCACTCAGTTGGAGAAGTGACATCCTCCCACAACAAATTAAAAATTATGGTGCGTTGCTCCCCCAAACCCCCACAGTTACAGCGCTTTTCAAGTAAGTGAGGTACACATACAGATCCCCGACTTCTCCAAGAAGTCGGGGATCTTGCCTAGAGACTGTACCTCATCAACCTGAAATCTGCTGTAGATAAATTTTCCCAATTAATTTTTTGGCTCAGGAGTTGACAAGCTCAAAAATGTTCGTTATATTTATTAAGGTCTGAGAAACAAGCCCCCATCGTCTAGAGGCCTAGGACACCTCCCTTTCACGGAGGCGACAGGGATTCGAATTCCCTTGGGGGTATTAAAATATTAAAGGTAGAGGCGTTACATGTAACGTCTCTACTATTTTTTTGTGTACTATTTTGGGCATTGGGCACTAACTAGGGCTTGCTGCACAACTCCAAAACCCTTAGCTATCAATGTCTTGAGTTGCATTGACCTTGGTTTATCTTCAAGCACATAAGGTTTAACCCATCCAAACCCTTGCACCGCGATAGCGTGAAAATGTACTGTAGCTCCCCCAGCTCCCCCAGCTCCCCCAGCTCCCCCTGCTCCCTCACCCCTCTGGTATCTCTGGCGTTTCTGGTATCTCTGGCGTTTCTGGTATTTCTGGCGTCTCTGGCGTTTCCGGCGTTTCCGGGTTCTCTAGCTGACTGGATATGGTTTGAAACCGCTCAGGCGAACCCAGAGAGTAATCCTCTAGGCGAAAATCCCCAAAGGGTGTCTTTTCCAAGCGCGATCGCAAAGCTTCATCGACAATTACACCAGGGGTTTTATTCTTCACGCCAATAATAATCATACTCCGTTGGTAAGACGTGGCATCTTGATCCGGCTGACAATTGTCTCCGTTAAATTGACCCAGATTTAATAGGCGATAATTTTCGACTGAGGCTACATCCCGAAATAACTTTTTGGCTAACAGTTGGATTTGCTCCGCTCGTTGAAAGGCTCGCTGTTCTTCTCCCACGGGAGTTCCCTCACAGGAAGCGGTTCCCACGGAAATAATTTCACTGGGATTTTCCATCAGGCTCTGTATCCCTTCGTCCTCTAAATTAGACCGTAACGCATCAATAGGGATAATCTGCTGATTATAGTTAACTTGAAACGTACTCCCCAGTTTCCATTTATATTCCCGCGACAGTACAGCCACACTAAATTCAGCGGTTCTCCCTTCACTATCGGCTCCCTCAACATAAGGAAAATAATCCACATCTCCCTTTCGTTGCGGCGCTTGCGCTGGGGTAAATATCCAAACCCATTGAGAATTTAACCCGCCTGAACCGATAATTCCAATCCCTAAAATAACCAGTATCGCTAACACTAAAATCACCACTTGCCAGCGCCCAGAGTGGCGTTCTGGGGCAGGTTCGGATTGAGGGAGGGGAGCAACTCCCACTTTCAGGGTTTCGGTCAATGTGGCGGGTTGATGCTCCAAGGCGTCCAGGCGTTGTAAAATAGCTTGGGCAGTTGGCGGGCGATCGCGAACCTGTCGCGCCATCAACTCATCGATAAATTGCAATAGGTTTGGGGAAATTCCAGTGGTGTGATTCCGCCAGTTTAGTGTATCCGTTTGAGCATCATACAACTGGCTGGGATGATGTCCGGTTAACAAAAAGACGAAAGTACGTCCCAAGGCAAAGAAATCCGATTGTCTTACCGCTTCTCCATTCATTTGTTCGGGGGCGGTATACCCGGATGAAATAATCGCTGTAATCCCGCCGCCCGCGCCAACTTTAGCTAGATAGGTGCGGGTGACTTCCCTGGCTGTACCAAAATCAATTAACACCAACTGCCCATCAGGGCGGAGCATAATATTAGAGGGTTTAATATCCCGATGCAGGTACTGCTGATCATGAATAAGCTGTAGAATAATCGCAAGCTGTTTTAACCACGCGATCGCTTGCGCTTCCGAAATGGGTCGATTGTGCTGTTGTTCTAACCACTGCTCTAAGGTGGGTCCCTCTATCTTTTCCATCACCAAGCAGTGCAAGCCTAACCCATTGCGAGTTTGATAGAGGAATGAGCTATCAACTTGGGGAATACCGGGATGGCTCAGTCGCCCTAACACCACCGCCTCTTGTTCAAACAGTTCCACCGCCTTGGCGTCTTGGTTCAGATGATCCTTGAGAACTTTCAGGATTTTCGGCGTACTTCCTTCGTAGACGTCATAGATATTACCAAAACCGCTTTTATCACTAATCAGGCGCATCACCCGATAACGCCCATTCAGCAGCAACTCGGAGCCGCAGCTTTGACAGAAGCGCTGATTCTCATTCTCGGAGGTGTCAGGTTTTGGGCAAGTGGGGTTAATGCAAAGGGGCATAGGTGGCGATAGAATAGCGACAATCTCCCTATTTTATAAATGAATTGGGTTAAACCCCCTCACCGTTTACGGCTCAACAGCTAGGGGAACCCACCGCTATCTGTCCCACATCACCCATTCGCAGCAGCCCACGGCGTACTGGCGTGGCACACCTTAATTGGTGGATTAGCATTGTAGGGGCGCAAGGCTTGCGCCCAGTTTAAACGTCACATCTATTCCACAATTTTAGCTGTGTTAGTCCAGTACCATTGGTGTAGGGGCAAGGCATTGCCGTGCCCTTATAGATTACTTGCCATGTTTCCTGAAGAATTGATCAACAATTTAGAGTCTTTTTTGAATAAGCTGTTCGGCATTTAAACCTTAATATCAATAACGGCGAAAGCCTTGTAGTGCGTTTAGCGAAGCCATGCCGCAGGCTTTGCATCTTGCTCGCTACTAATACCCAATTTAAATGCATGACAGCTTAAAATGGCTAGGCATAATTAATAATGTACTGTTAGCTGACTAGCATTTCTTTAAATTCTTCTCGCCTCGACCAATATGCAATATCAGATACTTTTTCTAAAAGGCGAATATTTCCTGAATTCCATACATCCAATCTATCATCAAATAATGAGATAAAGCGTGAATTGCTTTCTGATTGTTTTAAGTAGCTGAGGTCAGACCAAGCACTAAAAACATTATCAACTCTGTTATTCGCGACTGTCTTACTTCCTATACTAAGAACATTTATTAACGAATTATGTCGAGGATGTTGGGTGTAAAAATCTAATTTTCGAGAACGACCAGAGCTGCCCGTAATTTTTTTGTCTTGTTCAAAAGGTATTTGTGTTTCTTTTAATAATTCTACAATATCCTCAATAATTGGCTTAAATGCTCTTGTTTTAAAGGTAAACCAAATATCAGAAATTCTAAACGCTGCTTGAGATAAACGTGTGATTGCCGAAGCTAAATTTTCTTCTTTTTGTATCCGAAGTATAAGCATTCCCCGGGATCGCTCGATTCCATGAGTTAAGAGGGTATCTTGAATAAGGGTTTCTTGCTTCTCGGAACGCTTAGGAGATCTGGTTTGCATGTGCAACCAGCGTAGAGTTTCACCCAAATCTGTTAGTACATACTGTCCGTCTTTCTCTTTTAAAAATAGATCAATTACGTCACCGTCTGGGTAGAGATAGGGGGTGCGGATACGGATAAAGCCGTTGACGGTAGAGCAGGTAAACAGCTCTCCGATGGTTTTTCCGATGGTTTTAGCTATTTCTTGGCAAACGGTAGACATCAGAGGAACAGATCCAACTGTAACGGTAATGGTTCTTGCATAATTCCATTATGGGTGATACTTGACTCTAAACAAAACTGCTGCCATACTGTGACTGGCTCAGTGATAAGAGCCGTTATGTCGGGTGGAACATAGGCTTTTTTATCTCGACAACGTTCGTCCCAGCGATGCTTGTGTTTGTCTCCTACTTGTTCGCCATTGGGATTTTTGTGGTCTTGCCCCAAATCTAAGCCATAAATTCTACCAGCAGCTCGATGTATGATAACATAGCTAAGCTTCTGAGCCAATGCGTTATAGCTTCCTTTGATAGAAATCGGATAACCAGCATCCGAAACTACCTCTGCACGAAACTCTACAGCAGGATAATGATCCTCATCATCATTCCATGAGATATCTCCTTCTATTCGTTTAGTTAAATCGCTTATTATTTCCTCAAATTCATTTTGAGATAGCATAAATGCCGCCTGTATCAACGGTATCTTTATTAAGATAAATCTAAGGGGGTGACAAAATCAACTAAAAGGTAGATTATACGAGCAAGTTTAGCGGAGTTTAAATGGGCAATGAGGACTTCTAAGCTGTCTTGTAAAGCTTGTTGGTCTACTTAAAATAGAGGAACCTCATTTCCTTGTATGTAGTGCGAGCATCTTGCTCGCTACTAATACTCAATTGAAATGCATGACAGCTTACTACTAGCCATAGTAGCAACTTGTTCAGCCACGCGATCGCACAATCCTCTATAGTGGTATAACGCCTCATGATCAGTCAGTCCCTGGCGTGGCAGGAACCAAAGTATCATTAACAGTCCTATTGGAAAATCTTAATAGGAGTAGCAACTCCTGTAGACTCTGAACAGATTCAATCAGTATCCTACAAGTCCAACGGTGCAGTTAGTTTGATAGTCTATGTCTACTTCATATAATTTTGCTGATGCTCAGCAATTGCTCATAAAACCATTCGAGAGACTCAAATGGGGTAGCTGTTTATGGAGGAATTATAGGGATTAGTATGTTGTCTCTATTGGTATTGTAAACTATAACACTTCATGATACAGTCAATCCCTGGCGTGGTAGGAACGTAGGGGCGCACCGACGTGCGCCCAAAGCTGACGCCCAAACAACTGTAACGTTACCCCACTATCTCGTACACCCAAAGCTGACGCCCAAAAAACCGTAACGTTACCCCACTATCTCCTGCGCCCAAGGCTTACGCCCCAAAAAACCATACATTTACCTCATCATCTTTTGGGCAAACTCTCCAAATTCGATACAATTAAAACCATACCCTTGGGCAATGCCATTTTTACAGGTTTGAGCATTTAACCTGTTCACGCAGTTTTAAGCTGTTCGGCATTTAAACCTTAATATCAATAACGGCGAAAGCCTTGTAGTGCAAGCATCTTGCTCGCTACTAATACCCAATTTAAATGCATGACAGCTTATCCCAAACTATTGGCATTCAGAACGTCAACTAATAATTAATAAACCCAGTTTTCTATTCCTGATTCCCTATTCCCGCTAACCTATCATGTCCAATCGCGCCGAAACCCTAGCCAAAATTATAGAACAACGCCAACCCTTGGTTCAGAGCATCGCTGATGTCGAGGAACATCTGAGAAATCTGACTGACTTGCTCCGCTCCTTAGATCAACGGCGTCATATCTTAAAGGATAAACTAGACCAACCCGAAGTGTGCGATCGCCTCAGCCAAATCGACTTTTCCCCATTGCGCTTACAGATTAGCACGCAACTGGAGCAACTGCATCAACTTCGCGATCGCTTCTCCCGCCCTACCTTAAATATTGGCGTCGTTGGACTCATGGGTCAAGGGAAAAGTACCTTCCTCCAGAGTATCAGTGGACTCACTGATGATGAAATTCCCGCCCTCCGAGGCGGTGCTTGTACTGCTGTTCGCAGCACCATTTATCATCAACCAGGAGAACCGTACGCTGAAGTAAAAGTTCATTCTGAACAGACATTTTTACAAGAAGTCATTCAGCCCTACTACCAGGAATTAGACTTAGGCAATTCTCCCAAAACCATAGATGAATTTGCCGGAACCTTACCAGAATTTTCGGGAACAGATGCGACCAAAAAATCTATGTATGAGCATCTCAAAGAAGATTATCATAAACACTTACCCATGTACAGACACTTACTCCTGTCTGGCGCACCCCGAAAACTCCCTCCCATTCCCAAAGAACGGATTCATGAATATGTCGCCCAACGCCGCTTTCCCCAAGGTGAATTAATTACATTTGACCATTTAGCCGTTCGCGAAGTTAAAATCTTCTGTCCCTTCAAAAATTCCGATGTCGGTAAAATCGCTTTAGTCGATGTACCGGGTTTAGGAGATACTCGCTTAGGCGATGAAAAACTCATCCTAGAAACCATCGGACAAGAGGTGGATTTAGTAATTTTTATTCGCCGTCCCGATAGACTCCGTTACGGCTGGGAAAAACGGGATACAGACTTATACAACACCGCAGCCGAAGCCTTAAACAATCTAGAGAATCGTTCATTTATGATTCTTAACCACGTCACCGGAACCGATGACAACCTAGAAGCCTGTCAGAAACATCAAACCAGTATTCATGATAAACATATTGATGTCATCCGCTGCAAAATTGCCGATTGTTCTAATCCAGATGAAACCAATGCCATTCTTGACTTAGTTCTCAACTATCTGGCAAATAACATCACCTACTTAGATGAGCAACATGCCCGCGTTTACCAGAAAAAACTTAAAGAACTGCAAATCTTGATGAATGCGGAACTAGAGAAAGCCCGTCTTGTTTGGTCAGGTGGCTTAATTGTTGATGATATCAATGAACAAGGCAAATTCTTGCGATTATTCAATAAACTCTGGACAAATCTAACGCGGGGACTAGAAGAATTATTAGATCAGCTCGATATAGCCAAGGATCGCGATGAAAAAGATATCTTTAAACAACAGGTTGAATCCATTATCCAAACCTGCAAAAGCGATACAGGTATCCCCACCGAGGAACCCATAAACGAAATCATTGCCCGACGGTTTGAAGAAGGGGATTGGCAAACCACTTATGCCAAATATCTCCATGAAATCCGCAATCATCTCACTCGACATTTTCACGCCATGGACATGGGACTAAAAGAGTATGTGGAACAGGCAAAATCCCAAGTTACAGAGGTACTGGTAAATCAAGGAAATTTCGGAGAACTCACCCCAGCCAGAGGCTCAGAGTTTCTTAAAGCCATGGCAGAACTTATTCCTGATAATTTAGTCCGGCTCAAGCACGCTTTCCAAACCCTATCGAATTTTGAAATGTCCTATAAAGCCAACTTTCATTATCGGATTCGTCCTCATTTAGATAATCTCAATCCCGATAAAAGCAATCTCCGTTTGTCGGCATCAAATGCCATAGAGTCGCGAGATATTAGGGCAAAGGAAATCTTAACCTATTTGGAAACCTTACAAGAAGAAGCCGTGTTTAAATGTCAACACGCCTTAGAAGATTTCTACGGTGAACCGGGTCAAGCGGCATTTGCCGAAGTTGAAGAGTTTGTCGATCAGGTTTTGCGAGCCAAAGATGTCAAGAATGAATGGCAAATCTTTCTATTCCAAGAAAAAGCTCAGGTTTGGTCGAAGGAATTTGGCGATAATCAAGAAGGCGATGATCGTCAGCAGTGGCTATCGTTAGTTGATCAGGTAATAGCCGCTAACTCCCTCAAACAACTTCAGTTTTTGAATTGATTTCGCTCGTAGTCAGCGCTTTAGCGCCGTTCGTAGTCAGCGCTTTAGCGCCGTTCGTAGTCAGCGCTTTAGCGCTTCCAGGTGACGATTAAAAAAAAGCAATCCGCTTTCAGAAGAACTGGAGTCTGGCGACTGCCCCTACATCCTACATGAGATACACAGAGTTGTTCGAGAATTATATTAAAATTAAGGGCGGGTTTTGTATAAAAATTAAGACAAGAATCAATAGTAATCCCTAAACCCGCCCCTACAGACGTGTTATGGCGCGTCTCTACCCAAAGGATGGAGAAAGATGCCTAAAGAACTCAATATAACCATGCTAGGTGCCAGTGGTGTCGGTAAAACCACATTATTAACCTCAATGTATGAACAATTTGAAGCAACCAGTCGTCAAGCCAATCTACACTTAAAACCCGATATCGAAACAGCAGCAATTCTAGAACGGTATCTCGCCCAACTCAAAAGTTTAACCTACGAATTTAAAGCCGATGAACGCACCAAAGGAATTCGCGGCACCCTAGCCGTCGCTGGACCCGAATCCTTACCCTCTTACCGTTTTGATTTAGGCTTAAATGACAAAAAAGATGACCTGCGGCTTCAGTTTAGAGATTATCCCGGCGGCTATATTTTACCCAGTGATGTGGCGGGACGGCGATTTGTGCAGAAGATGTTGCGGGAATGTGCCGCAGTTATCGTGGCAATTGATACGCCAGCGCTGATGGAACTAAATGGTAGATGGCATGAGGTGAGAAATAAGCCTGATGAAATTATGACATTGTTTAAAACAGCCTACCAAAAGTTGGACGAACCCAAGTTAGTAATTTTAGCTCCTGTAAAGTGTGAAACCTATATGCAAGATGAAGTATCTGCCAACAATCTGATCAAACAAATTCAAGAAAAATATGCCCCATTACTAGAATTTTTTCAAGAGCCAAGACGAGCTGATAAAATTGCCGTAGTCACGACTCCGGTGCAAACTGTTGGCTGTGTGGTGTTCTTGAAAATTGAGGTAGAAAATATGAATCAACCCCGTTTTTATTTTCGCAAGACGAGTTTTGATGCCAAATATAGTCCCCAAGATAGCGAACAGTTGCTGCGGTATTTATTGCGATTTTTGTTAAAAGTCTATATTCAAAATCGGAATTGGTCAATGTTTAACGTCGTGCGGGAATTGTTCAACCCCGATGCTCAACTCAAGCAAGCGGTAGAGCAATTTGCTCAAGGATGCAAAACAAACGGAGGATTTGCTGTCCTACAAGGTAAATCGTTATTAACACTGTAACATTCGTCATTTGACTATATAAATCAAAACTATTTTACAAATAGGAATTAACTGATGGATATCTATATCCAGAGTCGCGGCTTTGAACAAGATTATGATTACCGTTGGTTACAGGTTGGTAACGATGGGTCAATTCAACCCAAATTACCACCCATCGGATTAACGGTACCCAGTTTAATCGATCGCGAAACACCAACGGTTGTGTTAGAACGATTAATGGATAACCAGTTGCTGCTGCTACTGACAGGGCTTGAACCCAAAGGACGAGTCGATTTTCTAGACCGCCAAATCCGCATCGCCATGGCTTGGGTGGGTGCAACGGCGGACGAACCCCTGCTGCGAAGTTTAGCCGCAGCTGCATTAATTGACGAAGACTATCACCCCCTTGTGGAACAACTGAATCAAGCAGTATGCTTAGGCGGTAACTATGGCTTTCAGGTATCATTACCGGAGATGCAGCGATTGGTTACCGTGATCCGAAATCCCCAGCAACTGTCCAATCAACCGCCGACTCTCACCCCAAAAATTGGACGAAATATCGCTAAGCTGAGACATGAGTTAGCTAAAGAACTACGCACCTGTCATTTACCGCCAACTTCCGGTATTCTCCTAGTCGTCACTGGGATTAAAAAGCCAGAAGCGCTGCAAGAGGCTGGTGTGTGGCGCAGTCTATCGCTACTGATAGAGGGCGAGAATTGGCAAGATTTATCTCCTCAATCCGGGTTTTTACCCCCTAAATTCCAGGAAGGAATCCGCTCCAAGAATCCCCTAATCTGGCTTATGGTATTGATATCGGTTCTCTCCTATTGGTTAGCCTCTCTAGTGAAATTACTCTCTAGCCAAAAAGATACCTAGTCGGGGTAGATTTAATTGCATCTGGGTAAGGTAAAAAACGATAGTAGTGAAACATCAAAATCCTATTATTATTAATTAATGCCAAGTTTTGTGTCAGATAAACTTCATTTTGTAAAAAACTGTAAAGTTTTGCAAGATAATCGCGATAGTATATCTCTATACTGAATACTGACTGATATCAAGTTGCGTTGTATAATTCAGCGCTCAGCGCTGCATAACGGATTCTACATTAGACTGTAGACTGCAACTTAGTATGAGTTGAGTGTGTTTAAGGCATTCTCCACCAAATCTTTACTCTAGCTTCACACTAAATTTATCGAAACTTTATAGACAACGGCTCAGATAGGGTTATTATTCTATTAGTGAATAAGCAACGAACAACCAACTAGGTCTGTTTAAGATATCGCTAGGAACTAGGTCAATCTACTTATATCAGGAAACAACATCATGAAATCTCTCTCAACTCTTTTCCGCCATTCCGCTACAGTCGCCTCGCTACTTGCCGCCTCTACAGTCACGGTAGGGCTTATGGCTCCTTCAGCTTCTGCCATTGAGTTGCTGCCTCCACAAGATCTGGAAACGGAAATTAATGTAGGTGTTACAGGCAGTGAAAGCGGTTGCCTTGATGCTAGCAAATGTATAGATCCTAGTTTTCTTCCTTGGATAGAAAGTATAGAGAGCTTAGTAGATGATACTAGTGGGACAAAAAGCCGCTTATTTATTGATATCCTAGGAGAGGAAACAGTTTATGATGGTGGTGATCTGGGTATAGCAGACCTATTGGCAAAAGATCTTGGTACAACCCCATCAGGAGGGTGGTTCCGTCCCTCCGAAACCAAAGCTGATGGTTCTGTTGGAGAAGAAGAAGGGCAACTAGAAGTTGGTACTTACAAATTTACGTTCACCAAGATCATCCCAAAACTAACCATTAAGTATTTCGATACTGAGACTTCTGCCACAACTGGCGTTCCTAATTTCTTCGCTACAGCTTTAACGGATGGAATGTTGATCTCCGGCGAAAATCCCGTTCCCCTCGGAGAGGATGGAAACCTTTATTTCCAAAGCTGGAAAGATGTTAGCGAAATTACCTTAAAGTTGGGTCAAGACCAGGCAGGCACAGGTGACGGCGTTGACTTCCAGTTGATTAAAGATGTACCTGAACCTGGAACTGTCTTGGGCTTAGGTACTCTAGCGATGGCAAGTGCTTTCGGATTACGCAAGCGCAACAAAAAATCCGATGCCTAAATTGGCTAAACAGGTGCTAACCTAAGCCTTTAGCACCGGAACAAATTATTCGTTAACTCCACGATTAGAATAGAGCTAAGAAACTTCTAGGGATTCGAGATGCTGATCTCCAATCCCTATTTAGTTGCGTATACCACATCATTAGGGTGTGGTATACCTGATTTTATGCATTAGATTGGGTTTGTAGTCAGGGATGCGAGTCCTAAGTTTTGTTGGGTTGAGCGAAGTCGAAACCCAACCTACAGTACTATCTGCTTAATAGTACAGATAAACTATATGTGATAGTTATAATACACTTAAGAATTCTTAATTAAATCAATAGTGATCAACCTGCGAACTGTAGAGACTTCAGATGTCTATTTATAACTGGGTGGCAAAAACCATTAAACTATTGGTATCGGGTCTCTCGGTAATATGCCCCAAAAAAACAAGGGCTACGACGCCGAGCGCTCCACCCATTTTGCATCAAGCAACGATTATTGAAACCCAAACTCAGGGTGTTATTCAAAAAGGGGACTCTATGCCAAGTAAAAAACTTTTTAACCGAGATGTTTTCATGCTCATCGACCAAAGTGGGTCAATGGTGAGACGAGATCCAGAATTTAATAATAATATTCGCTGGAAAGTTCTACCGGAAGTTATTGAAGGACACGTCTATCGTATTCTCAATGAAACCAGTCTGGATGAGGACAAAGTTTGTGAGGAAATTGCCTTAACCTTTTTTAGTCCTAATCGCCCTTGTGACAAAATAATCTACATTGAAGATACGGCTCAGGTTCCTAGTGTCTTTGATGAAAATCAACCCGATAGTAGTACGTTTATAACGCCAACACTTGAGCAAGTGATTAATCAATGGTTTGCGAATCGTGAGGCGAATCGGGAAGCATTTATTATCATTTATACAGATGGTCAGTTTGATGACCGAGATAAGTTTTTGAACTTGATTCAGACAACCAGTGCTAAACTAAAGAGTCAGGATGAACTAAAAATTGTGATTATCGGGTTTGGTAGTGAATTGAATCCCAAGTTCTATCTGGAACTGGATAAAAATGTCAGAGGATTCACCGATTCTAAGGGATTAGATTGCAATATTGTGGTGTTTGATTTGTTAAGTAAAATGCCCAATATTATCGAGCTACTGAACCGTCAGCTTGAAAATCCAGCCGCCGGTTTACCGATGTGGGCTAAGGAGCAATATCCTGATTTGTTTACTTGAAAATCAGCCCTCACCCCCAGCCCCTCTCCCAAGCTTGGGAGAGGGGAGCCGGAGGGGTAGAGAAGTAGCAGGCTACGTCTCTACTAAATTCTGATGTGTCCTCACCGATGTCAGCGATTGCTATACATACCTGGAAAAGGCACAATAACTTAAACTTAATCGGAATTTCTGGTTGCTTCTAACAGGTAAGAAAAATAAAACTGGGTACTGGTCATTCCCGTGCGTTGAATGGAAAAGCCGTTACGCTCTAATATTTTGATAATATCGGCTTTGCGGTGTAGGTACGCACGAGTGGTTTTAGAAGGACCGGGAAACAATTCGCCAATTTTTTTGAGCAGACTGTATACAATGTTTTTGGGAGCAAAGCTAAGAATTAAGCGTGACTCGGCTAGAGAAGCAAGATGGGAGATCATCTGATCAGCTTTATCTTGGGGATAATGAATCAGCACATCCAGACAAATAACCGTGTGATAGCTCCCGCTCAAGTCTTCCAAATCCTGTACGGCAAAGCTAAGATTGTCAGAATTCGCCAAGCTAGCGCCTGCTTTTTCTTTGGCTTCACCGACCATTTTTTCTGATATATCACTGGCAAAGACTTTCGCACCTGCTTCAGCTAGGGGAATGCTGAGACTTCCCACACCGCAGCCAGCGTCACAGATGGATAACTCGGCTAAATTGCCATCAGCCTTGAGCCAGCCTAGGACAGTATCGACGGTTTGCTGGTGTCCATTACGGATATCCAGTTGGACTTTGTTGACCTCGCCCTCGCCGTAAATCCGCCGCCAACGGTCAAATCCAGTGGCGTTGAAATAGTCTTTAACTACGGTTTTATCATCAACGGTGTTCATAGAGTCAGGTTGGATGGAGGAGTTCGGACGATTAAATACTTTACCATGAGCTAGGGGTGTTACTGCCATCATGTCTTTCTCAAGAAACATCAGCCAGAGGGCAAAAGGCAGAGAACTTACAGAAAATGATGAGATGTTTGATTAACGTAATGTTCTCATAAAATGGAAATAGAATGTTTGGATAGTTCATGTATTGTGAGAGAACGTGCCAGGTAAAGTCATGGGAGAAGTTAAAGCAAAAGTCAAACTAACCAATCCAACGGATGACGAATTAGTACGGCGAGGACAACTAACGGCTGATCAGGTTCGTGTATACGAAACAGAAGCCGTGATTGATACAGGTGCAGTCTGTTCAGTGCTTCCTATTCATGTTGTGCAGTGTCTTGGTTTAACCATTCGCGCTCAACGAGTAGCAGGTTATGCTGATGGACGAACAGAAGCTGTAGGCGTAGTTGGAGTTCTCATTGATTGGCAAGGACGTGATACGTTGGAGGATGCGTTAGTTTTAGGTGATGAGGTGCTAATTGGTCAAACTGTATTGGAGAAGTTAGATTTATTGGTAGATTGTCAAAATCAGCGATTGATCCCCAATCCTGCCCATCCTGATCAACCAGTTAATAAGGTGAGACATCTCAACTATGAATTATGAAGGATAAATTATGAGTTATCCCTTACTTAACAAAGGACGAATGACCAAGGACTAATGACAAATCACTCATTGAATTGTAAACGCTGCCAATTCAATTTTGATGTCTCCTCATGCCAATGCCATCGCAACAAATTGGCAGGTTGTCCCACTGCAATCCCAGGTAAACCGATCGCGTTTCGAGGGGACTCCGTTGCTAGGGCGATCGCACTCTCGATTTCACACAGTCCCCACTCTACCAAATTCTGTACTCCCACCAATAGCGGTAACGTAGTTCCCGCCAATGTGCCATCCGCTAATCGTGCCGTACCCTGTTTCACTTCAATCTGACGCTGATCCCAGGGATAAATCCCATCCCCTAATCCTAACGGCGCTAACGCATCACTTACCAGAAATAATCCCGCTTCATACCGACTCGCTTGCAGCAGAATCTGTAACATTGTCGGACAAACATGTTGTCCATCGGCAATCACTCCACAGCGTACTTGAGGATGAGTGATAGCTGCACCCAATAATCCGGGTTGCCGATGGTGTAATCCCGGCATCGCATTAAAGGCATGAGTCACCATCGATGCACCTAAGGCAAAGGCTTCCTCCGCCTCAGCCGCCGTTGCTTGAGAATGACCTAAACTTACGGTAATTCCTAAAGAACGCAAATAACTAATCGCCTCACCTGTCTTATCTAACTCCGGCGCTAGCGTCATTACTTTAACCAGTTTGCCATAATCCCCTAAAACTTGCTTGACATTTTCTAGGGTCAGTGGTGTCAGATACTCCTGTGGATGCGCTCCTCGCTTCTGAGGATGTAAAAAAGGTCCCTCCAAATGCACCCCCAAGATTTGCGCCATTCCCGCCTCCGGGGAAAACATCTCAACAAAATCAGCAATTACCGCCAGGGATTGTTGAATTTTCTCAATCGAGGTTGTCACCAACGTGGGTAAAAAGCCATCAACTCCCTGATTCCCCAAAAATTGGCAAATATCCTGTAATTTCTGGCTATCCCCCAGAGTCAAATCTGGAAACGCCAAACCCAACGCCCCATTAATTTGTAAATCGACCCCAGGTAAGGACATCCAATCGCCTGTAACATCGAGTGTATCAGCCTTTGGAATCTGATCAGTCATCGGTGCGATCGCGGAAATTTTTCCCTCAGGATCAACTCTGATCTGTTGCAACCCTTGATAACCTGGCACTCGTGAATTAATAATAATCATGTTCTTTACTTAATCCTGCGTCATTTTAATTCAGGGAATAGGGAACAGGGAACAGGCAAAAAGGACAAATGACAAATGACAAATGACATAAGACAAATTGGTATTATCATGGGCAGCGATTCCGACTTGCCCACGATGCAGGGTGCGATCGCAATTTGTGAAGAGTTCGATGTTTCCTGTGAAGTCGCGATCGTTTCCGCGCACCGAACTCCCCAACGTATGGTAGACTACGCCCAAACTGCTCATCAGCGTGGACTCAAGGTGATTATCGCTGGGGCGGGAGGGGCGGCTCATTTACCCGGTATGGTGGCGTCTCTGACACCATTACCCGTCATCGGCGTTCCTGTTTCCACTCGCCATTTACAAGGGGTAGATTCCCTCTACTCGATTGTACAGATGCCAGGTGGAATCCCTGTCGCTACCGTAGCCATTGGCAATGCTAAAAATGCCGGGTTGTTAGCCATACAGATTTTGGCATCCCAACAACCTGAGTTACTCGAACGAGTGCAGCAGTACCGCCAGACTTTAACCCAATCCGTCATGGATAAGCAAGCGGCGCTAGAAAAGTTGGGATATCAGCAATATTTATCACAAATGTCATAGATTAAGTTTTGACCCTTCACAACCTTCGAGGAACCTGGTTTTGACGCAACGTTAGGCTCAAAGGAATCTGGTTTGTAGGGGCGGGTTTAGGAATTTGCTTTTGGCTATGGATGGTAACGTTTGTGCAAAACCCGCCCTAACTTAACACCAAATAAATTTTTATTAAGTAATTAAGACGTTATTTGAGAGACCTAAATTCTTAGGCTTATTTAAATCTTAATCATTGCCAAATCAATAGGCTTAGGCAAAATCAAAACGGCGGTTCGCTCTCGCGTAAAAAACCGTCAACTCAGGCTGCCAAACCGGTGACGGGTTGACCCAAGTCTTGATGACAAAAGCTCTTAGCTAGGGAACTACCGCAATATATTTTAAGGAATCACGCCCAAAACCGTATATTTTGTTACAGAAATATCCAGCCAGAAAATTGAAGATTTGAGAATTTCCTAAAGATAATGAACCCAGTTATTGAGAAGAATTGAGGCTCTTGACTATCTGGCAACTTATTTGTAGGGTTTTGTCTAACGTAGACACGCCAACTTCCAAAACTCCCGATTCCTTAATCAGGCAGCACTATTTAAAAGCTGGCAGTAAACCAAAGAAAATAGGCGAGGAGTTCTGTCATACTCAGATACTTACCCCCTCTTCTACGTCATACTTCCAATGACTTTATTTACCGCTTCTTAGCTCAATGTTAGGATGTGTTCCACCAGAAATACAGGAAAGAGAGCGAAATGATGTCTAGACGAACGTTTGAGAAAACTTCCGACCGAAAAAAGTCTCCCCCAAAAACTAGACAAGTTGATTTACCAGGATATTCCCAATCCTTCTGGGATTCTCCCTATTTTGACCCCTTAAAAACCATAGCCAAATCTTTTTCTCCTTATTGGCTAGCCTGTATTCCGCTAACGGCGATTATTGTCGTGGTTTGGAATACGGCAGCCGTTGCTCAAACTGAGGCGGTTGACGCCGATGCTGTTGCCCAACTTCAGGGAACGTTAAACGCGATCTGGGTTTTGATTGCTGCGATTCTGGTGATCTTCATGAATGCCGGATTCGGTATGCTAGAAACCGGATTCTGTCGTCAGAAAAATGCGGTTAACATTCTCTCCAAAAACCTGATTGTCTTTGCCCTAGCAACCATTGCATTTTGGGCAATTGGGTTTTCCTTCATGTTCGGTGCAGGAACTGGATTTATTGGTTTAGGTGGATTTTTCTTAACTAGCACCGATCCGGGTACTTATGGACTCGATCCATTTCCTACCGGCTTACCGATCTCCGTGTTTTTCCTGTTCCAAGCTGCCTTCGCCGGAACTGCTGCCACCATTGTTTCGGGTGCGGTTGCTGAACGGATTAGGTTTATTGACTTTCTCGTTTTCAGTCTTTTGTTGACGGGAATCTCCTATCCCATTACCGGACACTGGGTCTGGGGTGGTGGTTGGCTAGGAGGAATGGGCTTTTCCGACTTTGCTGGCTCAACCGTGGTTCACTCGGTTGGTGGTTGGGCAGCATTGATGGGAGCTGCCTTTCTCGGACCCCGTGAAGGAAAGTATAGAGACGGTCAAATCAATGCGATTCCCGGTCATAATATGAGTATTGCCACACTGGGATGCTTAATTCTGTGGATCGGCTGGTTTGGTTTTAACCCCGGATCAGAACTCGCGGCTAATGCAAGTGTGCCGTATATTGCAGTAACCACAAACCTCGCCGCTGCTGCTGGCGGTATTGCCGCCACCATTACCTCTTGGTTAAAAGATGGAAAACCTGACCTTTCGATGATTATCAATGGCATCTTAGCAGGTTTAGTTGCGATTACAGCTCCCTGTAATGCCGTTTCCTATCTGTCAGCCGTCATAATTGGTCTGATTGGGGGCATTATCGTGGTTTTTGCGGTTTCCTTCTTTGACAATATCCATATTGATGACCCCGTGGGTGCGATCTCTGTCCACTTAGTTAACGGGATCTGGGGCACCATTGCTGTTGGTATCTTCACCTTCGCTGAAAATGATGCGGGTCAACGACTCGGCTTGATTTATGGGGGAGGACTCGGTCAACTGGGTGTTCAACTCCTGGGTATCCTCTGTGTAGGCGGTTTCACCGTTGCATTTAGCTCCATTGTTTGGCTAGCCCTGAAAGCGACTTTGGGACTACGAGTAAAAGCCGAAGAAGAAATCCATGGCTTGGATATTAGTGAACATGGTATGGAAGCCTACAGTGGATTTGTTAAGGAATCAGACGTGTTGACCAGTAGCTCGTTTGGTAGCGTCAGTGGGAGTACAGCTGACATTCCTCGCGGCTCAGAAGTTTAACGGGAGCGCTTCTGGTTAGACGGAAGCTAGTTAATTGCCAATAACATCCTGTAGGGGCAATTCATGAATTGCCCCTTTGTCATGGTTTTTATGATCGGCAAAAGTGGAATAGGACTACAATCTGATGAGAGAGCCGATGCTGAATCTAGACAAGTGTCCACAACCTCGAAAAGCTTTCCAATTTGGGCGGTTTTCTCCCTCGCTGTCAATGGCTTACTGGTGCTAGCGATCGCGGGGGTATTGCTGCGCCAATACCAAGGAGCTATCCCTTCTGCGGTTAGCCAGTCTCTAGCGACTGATGCGGCTCCAGAAGCAGAAGCAACCCCTACCCTTGTCCCCGAACTCGGACCCCGCCACCAGTTCAATTACCAGCAATGGGTGGCGCTGCTGGAACAAGAAGCTGAGGTGATGGTGGATCAGAAGCCAGAGGATTTAGCCATCCTCCTGGGAGATTCCATCAGTCTCTGGTTTCCCAATGAAATGCTACCGACGCAACGAACCTGGCTGAATCAGGGAATTTCTGGCGAAACGACAGCCGGATTGCTAAATCGCTTGGATGTGTTGGATCAAACCCAGCCGGATATCATCTTTTTGATGATTGGCATCAATGACATCATTCGAGGGATCACAGATGAGACGATTTTAGCTAACCAACGGCTAATTATTCGTTACCTGCGGCGCACGCATCCTGAAGCCAAAATTATCGTCCAATCGATTTTGCCCCATAGCGGGGAAAACGCCACCTGGGAAGGGCGCGATCGCCTCCTGGAAATCCCCAACAGTCGTATTTTAGAGATTAATCAGCGATTGAAAGCGATCGCGGAGTCGGAAGATGCCATTTACCTGGATCTCTATCCCCTATTCGCCGATACCGAAGGCAATCTGAAAATGGAATTGAGTACCGACGGCTTGCACCTGAATCCTCAAGGCTATGTAATTTGGCACTATGCCCTACAAGTCACGGATCAACTGGTTATTGATGGCGGATTGTAACCTATTCCCTATTCCCTATTCCCTATTCTCTATTCCCTATTTCCCGACCCAACCGGATTCGTCTTAAGATCATAATGAATTAACAATTGTATACACTCATCTGCTAGACAAGTTTCATGGATACACAAGCCTTCAAACGTTCACTCCATAGTTCAGAAAACTATCACCGTAAGGGATTTGGTCACGATGCGGAGGTGGCGACTCAGCTTCAATCTGAATATCAAAGCAGCTTGATTCAAGAAATCCGCGATAATAACTATCGACTCAAACGGGGAAATGTGACCATTCACCTGGCAGAGGCATTTGGCTTTTGCTGGGGTGTGGAACGTGCTGTGGCTATGGCGTATGAAACTCGCCAACATTTTCCCACCGAGCGCATCTGGATGACAAATGAAATTATTCACAATCCCTCCGTCAACCAACGCCTACAGAATATGAACGTCAACTTTGTTCCCGTTGAGGATGGGACAAAAGACTTTTCCATCGTTGGTGCGGGTGATGTGGTAATTTTACCCGCCTTTGGTGCCAGCGTTCAGGAAATGCAACTGCTCAATGATAAAAACTGTAAGATTGTCGATACCACCTGTCCTTGGGTGTCTAAAGTGTGGCATACGGTGGAGAAGCATAAGAAGAAAGAATACACCTCCATCATTCACGGCAAGTATAAGCACGAAGAAACCATCGCCACCAGTTCTTTTGCTGGGAAATACCTGGTAGTGCTGAATCTACAAGAAGCCGAGTACGTCGCCAACTATATCCTCAACGGTGGGAATCGGGACGAGTTTTTGGCAAAATTCAGCCGCGCCACGTCCGCAGGATTTGACCCAGAGCGGGATTTGGAGCATGTTGGCATAGCCAACCAAACCACCATGCTCAAAAGCGAAACTGAGCAAATTGGTAAGCTGTTTGAGCGCACGATGATGAAAAAGTATGGTCCAGTTCAGCTAAATCAGCATTTCCAGAGTTTTAACACCATCTGCGATGCCACTCAAGAGCGGCAGGATGCGATGTTAGAGTTGGTTGAAGAAACGTTAGATTTAATGGTTGTGATTGGTGGTTTTAATTCATCCAATACCACGCAACTGCAACAAATTGCCATTGAACGGAAAATTCCCTCTTATCATATCGACAGCGCTGAGCGAATTGGTCCGGGGAATCGGATTGATCACAAGGTACTGCATCAAGATATGACGGTGACAGAAAATTGGCTCCCAGAGGGTGAAATTGTTGTCGGTGTAACGTCTGGAGCATCTACACCCGATAAGGTGGTTGAAGATGCGATTGAGAAGATTTTTGAGTTGAAAGCTACTCCGGTAGCTGTTTGATTTTGGTTCGGTTAGTATCGATTGAGTAAGGGCATGGTAGTGCCATGCCCTTAAATCACTGATGTTTATTCAATCTCAATAGAGGTTGGTGGCGAATCGCTGGTTCCCGTTGTGGTCAATGGCGTGCGATACTCACCATAGAGGCGATCGCGCCAGTCGAAGAAGGTTTGATACACGCTACTATCGGCTAAACCAGGAATCCCTTTCCCTTTCAGGGAGTCAGACAAATCCAGATAGGAACCTTCGGGAAATTTCAGCAGTAAACTAACCCCAGCCACGGCAAAATCTGCTAAGCAGGGACTGTCTGTGACCAGATACGGGCGATCGGACAAAATTAAGCTGAGGGCTTCTAAGTCTTGCTTCAGGCTATCTCTGGCGTCTTTGAGAGCGTCTGCACTGCAACCGAAACCAATCCCCAAAACCTCAAACACTTCTGCGGGAACACCGCCCAGAACGGTTTTGAAGAAATCTGGCGTATCTTTGGGTAAGACTGATGTGCGATAGCTGGGATTGTGACTTAATGCCCCATAAAAGACTTTACGACTTTTGACACCAATGGATTCATCTGCCCATTCTTCCATCAGCAAGCATTGGGCGCGTTGGTGGGGATCGGTGGGAATTAGGGGCTTGTCGGGATACTTGCGATCTAAGTACATCGCGATCGCAGTAGAATCAGCAATGACGGTATCCCCATCTTTGAGAACCGGGACTTGCCGTTGACCCGATAGGCGATACAAGTCTAGCTGTCCGATTCCGGGAGTGACTTCAATTTTGCGATAGGCTAGCCCTTTGTAATCTAGAATCAGCCGCACTTTTTCCGAAAACTGCGACATTTCAAATTGATACAGTTCCAACATGATTTATCTCCTTAGGGAATAGGTTTGATCGTTTGTCCTTTGTCCTTGGGAGTTGCTTAAATTGAACCAATAACCCAGGACAGTAATGTGCAGAATACTAAGCCATTTGAGGTGTCAGGTTAAGTTCCAGCGCTTCTTTTGGCTGAGGGTCAATCACCTGAGTGGATAGGTTGTGCTGTGCCAGTTGCGATCGCAACTCCTCCAGACTACCAACCTGATTCAACAGGGAATCTAGTACTCCCTCATATTCAACTCCACCTCCGGCGGCTGTGGGTAGAAACACTTGGGGTTGCACCCATTGTGCCAGTTGCAGTGCGGTACGATGACCTTGGATAATCGGTCCCAGCACAGGTAATTCCAACGTCACCACGGGACTAATCACCACATCGATGGGAGCATACTCTTTTAACTGATCGGGTGGATACCCATGAGGTTCATAATAGAGACTTGTGCCACTCTCTAACTGTTTGACCAGATAGGCGTTTTCCTGCAAAAAAGGACCAATCGGTGCCCCTGGTAAGGCGCGGATTTCAATTTGGTCAGCGAGGGTGAAGGTTTGACCAAAGGCTAACGGCGTCACCTGAGTATAGCCCAACTCTTTCACCACCGTGGCTGCATTCTCTGAACCCACGACGGGAATCGTCTTGTCCAGCTTTTCCAAGGTAGGTTTGTGGGCGTGATCATCGAGTCCCTGAGATAGCAGAATCAAGTCTATCTGATCAGGAAGCGCATCCAAGGCTGGAGGTTTGTCGCCTTTGAACAACCAGGGCATATTGCCAAAGATTAGGGAATCCACAAGCCAGGGATCAATCAGGATGTGTTTTTGCCCAAGTTTGAGTAGCCAGCTATTGGCGCCGAAGTAGGTTAGGTGCATGGCAGTCCGACTATAGTGTCATCTCTCCCAATTGTAAAGTTTCTTAAAGTTTCTGCCCGTTGTCTAGGAGGTGCAAGGGGGTGATGCTGACTTTTCACGGCATATAGTTTTGATTGTGTAGGGGCGGGTTTCACTACTATCTTGTCGATTGCACCCAGATGCAACTAAACCCGCCCCGACTTGATCCTTGGATTCAAAGGATCAGACATGGCGTATGACTGCGACTTGGTATCAGGTGCAAAAAAATGACGAATGACGTAGCTTGCTTCTCGATGAAAGCGAGTATGACGAATGACATAAGACAAATGACGAATGCTAGGGTAGAGACTGATACAGGGAAATCTACCAAAAGCGAGTCGGAACTGTTAAGCATTTAAACCCTACCGTAGGGTGGGCATTGCCCACCAACCCTAAGTCATTACCATTCATCGATACCTAATGTAAATGCATGACAGTTTCCCGAAATTTCTATCCGAGAATTAATTAGCTGATTTTCCATGTCAACCCTAATCGAAAAATTACTTGCAGCAGGCTGGTGTTACGAAAGCAATCGACCCAGCCATAATCATGAAAAGACCGAAATCTATAAAGATTGGGAAATTATTACCTATCCCGAATTGGCATTACATTATCTGCCAACTGGAGAATATTTTATTGGTTCGACTAATCCCACCTTAGGGTCAAAAGTCTCCCAAGCTAAAATCGGCGTCATTAAAGCGTTGATTGATTCATCGGACTAAAATCACGCATTTGTAGTAGTATGGCACACCTAATTTGATCAATCAATTAGGCTCATACCCAGCAACTGTAGGGGCGCAAAGCTTTGCGCCCGATTCAATGGTAAAATCTATTCCACTGATAAAGGACGAATTACACCTAATGAGCATTATAAGAGCCTTTAAAGATACGCTCTTGCTGTTCTGGCGTAATCCAAGTGGCTCTAGCAAATTGGGTTCTTGGTGGTATGAACTGACCTTGAACCGGGTTATATTCCATAACTTCTCCCGATTCAATTTCATACACCCAAGCATGGAGTTGTAATTTCCCAGCTTTGAGTCGAGATTGAATCACCGGATACGTGCGTAAATTTTCCAATTGGTTAAGAACATTCTCTTGAATAGAAACATTTAGCAGGTCTGCCCCTTCGTAGCTTTGATAATGTTCCTTAATAATCCGCCGCGTTGCTTCCGCGTGTTTGAGCCATTCGTAAACCATTGGCATATCCTCTTCCAATTTGCTGAGTTTCAGCAATCCTTTCATCGCGCCGCAGTGGGAATGACCACAAACAATCACATCTTCAATACCTAATGCATGAATAGCATACTCAACGGCTGCACCTTCTCCGCCATTCGTCGCTCCATAGGGAGGAATAATATTCCCCGCATTACGGATGATAAACATTTCACCCGGCTCAGTTTGGGTAATCAGATTGGGATCAATCCGAGAATCGGAGCAAGTAATAAACAGAACTCGCGGATGTTGTCCTTGAGAGAGTAACTCAAATAACTCCCGGTGCGCTGTAAAGTAATTGGTCTGGAACTCATGCAGACCCTGGATTAACTGTTTCATCGATCAACTTTTCCACAAGATAAGGGGACATCATAGTCTATGATCCCACACAAGCGTAAGCTGTCACGCATTTAATTTGATCGTTGAGGCTGACAGGGAGATGGGGGAGATAAGGAAGATGGGGGAGATGGGGGAGATAGGGAAGATGGGGGAGATTGTAGAGACTTTCCGGTGGAACGTCTGGGAGATGGGGAAGATGGGGGAGATGGGGAAGATGGGAAAATTGTGTAGGGGCGGGTTTTACTACTAACATTTCGTTGTCATCCTGATATAACTAAACCCGCCCTGACCTAACCGTTCAATTCTCGCAAATTGACGAATGACCAATGACCAATGACCAATGACAATATTTGCTATAGTTGCAGCAAATCTGGTGCATCGACTGAAATGACCATCAATCGCAACAACTGTCATGTCTGTACCGATTTATTTCTCGGCGCTAGCGAAAATTTTGATTAAGGCGAGGTATGTTAACCCTCAACAGATGGAGGAGGCGATCGCGCTCTTTTTGCAATGGAGCGAATCTGTCCAACAACAGTCTACCGTTAAAGGCTCACGACGCACAACTCAATCGCCCCACCAACGCGCCGTTATCCTGATTGAGATTCTCGAATCCCTCACCGAGTCTCAAATCCCCCCCCATTTACGGAATCAAGTTACCCACTTCTTTTTACCCTTGCCTCCCTTTGCTAAAAAATTGATTCAAGCGGGTTATGTGAATCTGGAGCAAATGCGAACCGCCTTGAGGGAAAGTCGAAAGTCAGGAAGATCCCTATTCGATATCCTTGAATCCACGTTAGGGTATCTGTTACCCCCTGAATTATACCGCCAGTACAAAAATTACCAGTTATTTGAATTAAAAATTTTATATGGCGTTCCGGCTTTTGATATTGAACGGATGACTATTCCTCATCATGAAATCAGTCAGCTCATTAAGACTGTAATTTCTATCGACATCTGTAGTCGCTATCGCGTACTTCCTCTATCGCAAACGGAGACTCAACCATCATCCCTACTTGTCGCTATGGTTGATCCTGATAATTTAGACGCTCAAGATGATTTGAACCGGATTCTGCGCCCTCAAGGAATTAAATTACGACGGATGGTGATTACCCAGGAAGACTATCAGCATCTACTGAATCAATATCGCGATCAAAAGTTGGCACAAGAGAAGAAAGAAGAAGCAGCAAAACAGACTGATATAAGCCGAGATCTTGATGATCTAGATACAGTCTCTGATGCACCCGAAGAAACTGAGACAGATTTATCTGAACCATTGAATGAAAGCGGTGGCGATCCCGTTATTAATCTCGTCAATAGAATTTTGGCTAAAGCCTTGCAAGATGGAGTCTCTCATATCCATATCGAACCTCAACAAGAGTACTTAAGGGTACGCTTCCGGAAAGATGGAGTCCTACACCAAGCGTTTGAACCTCTCCCCAAGACAATCAAAAATGCAATTTCTGCTCGCTTCAAAATTATGGCATATCTTGACATTACTGAACGGCGAATACCTCAACAGGGTATAATTCGGCGTATGTTTCACGGTTGCAACGTTGATTTTAGAGTTAGCATTCTACCCAGCCGTTATGGAGAAAGAATAGTTCTAAACATAGTAGATGATTCCAGTACCAAGATTGGCTTAGATATTCTCATTACCGATACAGATACCCTAAAGATTGTTAGAGATATGAAAAGTTGTCCCTTTGGACTGATTCTGGTCACTGGACCTACAAATTCAGGGAAAACAACGACTTCATTTTCGCTCTTAGCAGAACAGAATCAGCCGGACATGAATATTTTGACAATTGAAGATCCAATTCAGTATTCGTTACCTGGCATTACTCAGGTTCAAGTTCAGCACAACTTTCATCTTGATGTTGTGAGTAACTTGGAGTCTATAATCAGTCAAGATGCTGATGTCATTCTTATTGGTAAAATTCAAGATAAAAAAACGGCAATTATGGCGACCAATGCAGTGATGCAAGGACATTTAATTATCACTGAATTATATACAAAAGATACGGTTAGTGCAATAATGAACTTAAAGGAGCTTGGGGTAAATTCTTGGATACTCTCTGAGGCACTCCTAGGAGTCATTGCCCAGCGATTGCTGCGGCGAGTCTGTTCTGATTGTCGTATCCCCTATCAACCAAACTCATCTGAATTAGAGCGATTTGGTCTATCTGCATTAAGTCAGGAGCAATGTACTTTCTATAAGGCAAATACTTTGCAACCTGAAGAGATTCGTGAGGCGAGATGGAATGGGACACTCTGTCCCAAATGTCATGGATTTGGCTACAAAGGGAGAGTGGGTGTTTATGAGGTCTTGCGAAATAGTGAACAGATACAACGTTTAATTCGGGAAGGAGTTCCAGAACATTCCATCAAAGATGTTGCCATCAAACAAGGGATGAAGACCTTATATAACTATAGCTTAAATCTCGTCAAACAAGGAGTCACCACATTCGATGAAGTGAAACGAGTCACCTGGAATGATGCCGTTTTAGCCGATGAAATTAATCGTAGAGATACAACGGATTCTTTGGGTCGTTTAAATATACGTTCTCTCGATTATTGGCAGAAACTACAGCAACTTGAGCAACAACTGGAAAATCTGACTCGTCAATATCAACAGTTAAAACAAGAGTTAGAACAGTCTGAGGATACCCAGTAAGCTGTTGATTCTTTGATATACCGTAGGGTGGGCATTGCCCACCAGCCTTAACTTCTCACGTACCAGGGTTGAGTAAAGGGCGACCCGATGAAATTGAATGGACACCGTTGTTCATTTATGCAAGCGGGTCGCCCCTACAGGATGTATGTCTTCTTACTAGAGACTGATTACTCTAATGGCAATAAAATTTCAAAGGTTGTCCCTTTTCCTAACTGTGAATGCATTAACAACTTCCCATCATGTTTCTCAGTGACAATTTGATGAGTAATCGCTAACCCTAATCCTGTCCCTTTTCCGACTGGCTTAGTCGTAAAGAATGTCTCAAATATTCGCTGTTGAATATTGGGTGCTATTCCTGTACCATTATCCCGAATCTGTACCAAAACCCAATCTCTTTCCTCTTTTGCTACTAGGCGAGTGCTAATCTCAATCTGAGGCTGCCATGAGCCAGACCCATTTCCGGCTTGTTCTATCTTTTCATTCAGGGCGTCAATGGCATTGCTGATTAGATTCATGAAAACCTGACTAAGCTGACCGGATGAACAGTTGATTAATGGCAATTCCGCATAATTCCTCATTAATTTAATTCCTTTTTTGAGGCGATTATTCAAAATAATTAATGTACTCTCAATGCACTCATGAATATCCGCAGGCTGATGTCTCGACTCATCCATGTGTGAGAAGTTTTGCAGACTACCAACAATTTTGGTTAATCGTTCTGAGCCTAATTGCATACTTTTCAGGATTTTCGGTAAATCCTCTAAGATAAAATCGAGTTCATAATTTTCTTTGAGTTGACTTAAATCTTCTGATGGCTGTGGAACTTCTGCGGCGTAGGCTGTCAATAATTCAATTAACTTGTCACAATAATCATCTAAGAATTCAAAATTACCGGTAATACACGCGACTGGATTCTTAATTTCATGAGCAATCCCCGCTACCATTTGTCCCAAACTTGCCATTTTTTCTGTTTGAATCATTTGAGCTTGAGTTTGATCATGCAAAAGCTGGGTAGTGAGTTCCTGAATTTGCGACTGAGCCACGAGTAATTGATGCACGTCTAGCAAGCGGTAGGTTCCTGACTCTAGTTCTACAATAATAGGTTCGTAAACAAATTTGGGGAGACGCTGAAGTGAACGACGAGCCGCATCAACTATTTTTGTATCTCCTCTCAGGATTAAAATATCTCCACTGACGAAGCGGTATAAGGAGTGCAGGGGACGTTTTAAGAACAGTTCTAATCCATAAGGACTGCTCATTTGTTCTAAAAACTGCCTTCGGGAAATCATCCCGACAAGTTTTCTATGTTGAGTTAGAATAACTCCGGGTAATAGAGGATTTAATTGGAACGATTGAGCCACGTCTCTACCGGGTTGAACCGATTCCACCTGAAAGTGATAGAGATTGAGTTCTCGGATGGTAGAATCCAACGTCAGATTCGCGGTCTCGAATTGAGGCAAGACGCATAATTCGGGGTAAAAGTCTTGGAGAGAAACCATAAACCTATAAAATTAAACCTCTATTTTTTATATAAACCCACAATCAACTATTTGTCTTATGGTTTGTAAAATGATTTAATAGTTGGTTTGTACAAAATATTCTAGAAAATGAAGATGCCCTGAAACGTTAATATCGTTTTAAGAAACGATTAAACTTTAATAAAGATCAAGTGAACACGGGGAATTAATCCAATTTAAGTAGAGAATCCCTGATATAAATATAAAAGAGAGACGGTTGAAGTTATCCATCAACATTAATGCTAACGGGTATAAACAATCACGCGATCGCGTCCGGCGGCTTTAGCTTGATATAATGCAGCATCGGCGGCTGCGGTCAAGGTTGTTGGTGATTGTCGTGGATTAGGAATGGTACTGGCGACACCAAGACTCAAGGTAACGCAGTGACTCACAAAAGAGGTTGCATGGGGAATGTTTAAAGTCCGCACCGCTTCTGCAATCGCTTGAGCCACCTGAATTGCACCATCGAGAGGAGTCAGGGGTAAAATGACCACAAATTCTTCACCACCATAACGCGCCACTAAATCTGCGGGACGCTTAACTTGACGTTGGATAGCCGATGCAACTTCTCGTAAACAGTCATCACCCGCCTGATGACCGTAAGTGTCATTGTAGTATTTAAAACAATCAACATCACACATAATTAGCGACAGCCAAGAGTTTCCCACACAATGTTGTTTCCAGCATGTTTGTAAATAGTCATCAAATCGCCGACGATTGGCAACCCCAGTTAAACCATCAGACTTGGCGAGTTCCTCTAATTGCAGGTTAGCGACTTCTAATTCCTGATAAAGCTGCTTGAGTAACCGGGTGGCTAGTTCGTGAATATACAACTGAGCCACTAATAATTGATAGGCGTCCAATAGGCGGTAGGTTTGGGTGGTTAACTCCACAGCGATTGGCTCATAGAGTAAGGCGGGGGGACGTTCTAAACAATGGCGTGCTGCTGTAACAATTTGGGTATCTCCGGTTAAAACTAACACCTCGGTCTGGGCAAAACGATATAACGATTTGAGTGGTCGCCGCAAAAAGAGTTCCAGTCCATAGGGACTGCTCATCTGTTCCAGAAACCGTCGCCGCGAAAGTATACCCATAAATCTCCCCTGTTCAATTAAAATAACTCCTGGTAATACAGGGTTTTGTTGGAAGATATGAGCCACTTCCTCTCCAGGTTGAGACGCTTCAAATTGAAAATTATAGAGAGGTAATTCTTGCAGCGTCGCATTTACACTCAATTGTTTTATCTCTGGGTAAGATGCCTCAAGTTGCGTAGATGACTGTTGTATAGAATACATAGATGAATCCATAAGGGTTCTCTCTTCTCTCTAGCAACTGTTAAAATTAAAATTTTAACACCGATTTGCAAATAGTTCGGATTTAAATTATACATTTTTACTCAATAGATTTACATTAAGTTAAGCAAATAAAACAAGGTTAAGATTGGGTTATTAAAAAGTAATCAGTAGAAGGCTAAACGGGTAGCAAGTAGGTTGGGTCGAGGTACGAGATCCAACGCAACAAGGATAACCATGGTAAAAGGGGAATATTCGTATTGCCGTGAACTACAGGTATGACAGACAAACAACACAACCCGGTTTAATTTTGTTGGCTTTCCTAGGTCAACCCAACCGACAACAGTGAAAGCTGAATGAGGTTTCCCCCCCAAACCAAATAAGTACCTGGACATAAATTCTGTCCGCTGTACTAAGAAATGTTAACTAGCCGCTCAATCCTTACTGTTCCCTCATCTCAACCGTCAACTTGAATGAAAGTCCGACTACTTAGCAGGTGGGGATGTTAGCCTAGATCAACAATTGATGTTTCAAAAGGATTAGTTGTCCATTCATGTCATGAATAAAGTCGTCGTCGGTCTATCCGGTGGAGTTGATAGTTCAGTTGCCGCCGCTACCCTACATCATCAAGGCTATGAAGTCGTTGGTCTGACCCTGTGGTTAATGAAAGGCAAGGGTCAATGTTGTTCTGAGGGAATGGTCGATGCAGCGTTTATTTGTGAGCAACTGGGCATTCCTCATCATATTGTGGATAGTCGTGAGGTTTTTCAGGCAAATATTGTCGATTATCTGGTTTCGGGGTATGAATCGGGTATCACGCCCTTACCTTGTTCCCAGTGCAACAAAACCGTTAAATTTGGTCCCATGTTGGCTTATGCACGGGAGACGTTAGGCATTGATAAAATTGCCACAGGTCACTATGCGCGGATTCGCTATGATGCTAAGAGCGATCGCTATCAATTGCTACGGGCGGTAGACTCGAATAAAGACCAGTCTTATTTCCTGTACGACTTAAGCCAAGACTTACTCGCCGCCTCGATATTTCCTTTAGGCGAACTCCAGAAAACGCAAACGCGACAGCTTGCGGCTGACTATCAACTCAAGACGGCACAGAAGCCAGAAAGTCAGGACTTGTGTTTGGTTGAGTCCCATGGTTCAATGCGGACGTTTCTGGATCAGTATATTTCCCAAACCACGGGAGATATTGTTGATACTAATGGTAAAGTCTTAGGTCAGCATCAAGGAATTCACCATTACACGATTGGACAACGCAAAGGACTCGGCATTGCTGCACCTGAACCGTTATACGTTGTGGCGATTGATGCAGGGGCGAATCGTGTCATTGTAGGCGATCGCGCCAGTGCAACTCAACCTGATTGTACCGTGGGGCGAGTCAATTGGATATCGATTCATCCGCCAACGACTCCAATTCAGGCGTCTGTGCAAGTGCGTTATCGCAGTCATCCCGTAGATGTGACGGTTATTCCCCTAGACGGGAATCGGATGAAACTGATTTTTGATCAGCCGCAGTTTAGCATTACTCCCGGACAAGCCGCTGTCTTGTATGAGGGGGAAATGCTGTTAGGCGGTGGAATTATTGAACGAAAGCCCGATATCCGAAAAGGACAGGGCAATGCCGCACCCGTACAGGGCAATTGATAGGGTAGGGGCACGATACCATCGTGCCCTGATTTAGATATCGCTTAAAAACACCAGTGCCAATCCCTATTTATCATATTACAGACATCAAAAATTTAACGTCTATATTGGAACGGGCTGGATTATTCGCTTATAATCGGCTGCGCCAAGATAGCATAAATTACATCAATATTGCTTATCAAACTATCCAAGATCGCCGCGCAACTACTACGGTTCCCTGTGGCGCTGGTGGCGTTTTGCATGATTATGTGCCATTTTACTTTGCCCCCCCGCCGATGCTCTACACGATTCACAGAGGGAATGTACCGGGTTATACTCAAGGACAAGGTAGTGTACTCTATTTGGTTTCCTCTGTCGAGGCGATCGCGACAAACATACCAGGGTTTGTATTTACCGATGGTCATGGGATTATGGCGTACTCAAACTTTTATGATAATCTGGCTTATTTAAATCGGATTGATTGGCAGATTATGAAACAGAACTACTGGGCAGATACGCCAGACGATGGAGACAGAAAACGCAGACGACAAGCTGAGTTTTTGATACATCGATGCTGTCCGTGGCGGCTCATTGAAAAGATTGGCGTGTTCAATTCTACAATCAAAGTACAGGTAAGACAACAATTACAAAAATTCAACCATAAGCCTCCCGTTAATCTTTACCGTGATTGGTACTATTAACGTTAAAATAATCGTATAACTCAGATTCAAGTCATCCATTCAGAAACGTGATTGAGTTGAAGCAAGGCAACCTACTCGAAGAGAACACCGAAGCCCTCGTCAACACCGTCAACTGTGTCGGTGTCATGGGTAAAGGAATTGCCTTGCAATTTAAACAAGCATTTCCCGAAAACTTCCATGCTTACAAAAAGGCTTGTAATTCCCAACAATTAAAGCCGGGACGAATGTTTATTGTAGCAACCGATCAATTGTTTCCCCGATATATTATTAATTTTCCCACTAAACGTCATTGGAAAGGACAATCAAAACTAGAGGATATTCAAGCTGGGCTGAAAGCATTAGTGGCTGAGATTAAACGGTTAAATATTCATTCTATTGCAATTCCGCCTCTTGGATGTGGGAATGGCGGATTAGATTGGCACAATGTTAAGCCACTGATTGAATCAGCCTTGGCTGAATTGCCAGACGTGCAGGTGGTTATCTTTGAGCCGCAAGGCACACCAATAGCCGATACAATGCCAGTAGCTACATCGATACCTAAAATGACTCGCGCCCGGGCTTTATTGATTCGCTTACTGGAACTCTATGGCATTCCGGGTTATCAACTCACGAAACTGGAAATCCAGAAACTTGCCTATTTCTTACAAGTAGCGGGTGAACCCTTGAAATTGCGGTATGTTAAACATCACTATGGTTTCTACGCAGATAATCTGAATCATGTTTTGCAACGGATTGAAGGGCATTTTATTCGGGGTTATGGCGATCGCAGTAATAATGCTCAACTTCAGGTATTGCCTAGGGGGAGAGAAGCTGCCCATACTTTTTTAGCACAAGACCCGGAGGCGAATGATTGTCTCCAGCGAGTGGGTAATTTAATTCAAGGTTTTGAAACGCCTTATGGATTAGAAATGCTAGCGACGATTCACTGGGTTACTCAAGAAAATCCTAAAGCCGCTACGGATGTTGATGTGATGATTGATCAGGTGTATCAGGGGACTTTGATCTACTGTACTTTATGGAGAGCGCAAAGCGCTGTATCGAGAATGGCGCTCGTTTGGGTTGGTTAATTGCGCCGGGAATGAGACGAGTGGAAATTTATCGTTCCCAGCAGGATGTTGAAGTTTTAGAGGCTCCGGCTACTCTCTCCGGAGAAGGGGTTTTGCCGGGATTTACCCTGAATTTAAACTCTCTTTGGTGATTTTGACCGGAAACTTGGGTCCAGGCTCCCCGTCCTTCGACAGGCTCAGGAACACCTTCTAGGACGGCTTTTTGTGCTATCATAGTAAGCGGTTGAAATCCCCGCCTAAGCTTGCAGCGATATACACTCCACAGGATAGGAGTTGAAACCGGGACTGAGCCAGCAATAGGGAAAGACTGAAGGGCAACGGACGATCCGACCTGGAGGCAAACAAAAACAGTATTTGTGTTTTTGCTCTAAACGATACGTGTAGTCGCGGGAGGGCATTCCGAGACTTAAAACGGACAGGGAGCGCGTGTAAGACCTGTTTTCAGGCTGTGTGCGTAGAGCTGTCACCCCCATTCAGCGACCATTCTTTTAGGGGTGGCGTGGTGAGGAATCCCCCGCGCTTTTAGCCGGGGGAGGATGTCAAGCAATAAAGGAAAAGACATTGAGTAAGCATTCGGATGGAATCGCCCCTCATGGGGGTCAACTTATCAATCGTATTGCCTCAGAACAACAGCGATCTGAATTTTTAGAGAAAGCGGATTCCCTACCCAGGGTGCAACTTGATGCCTGGGCAGCATCTGATCTAGACTTAATCGCGATCGGTGGATTTAGTCCCTTGACCGGGTTTATGGAGCAAGGGGATTATGAGTCAGTCGTGGATAATATGCGTCTGGCGAATGGTTTACCTTGGTCTATCCCAGTTACTCTATCCGTTGATGAGGACGTTGCTGAATCGTTAAAGGAAGGCGACTTAGTGCGTCTGGATGACCAAAATGGGCGCTTTGTTGGCGTTTTAGAACTCACGCAAAAATATCACTATGACAAAAAGCGGGAAGCGATGAATGTTTACCGCACCGATGAGGAGAAGCACCCCGGTGTCAAGGTGGTTTATAACCAAGGAGACGTGAATCTAGCCGGTCCAGTTTGGTTATTGCAACGGTATCCCCATCCTCTGTTTCCTAAGTATCAAATTGATCCGGCTCAATCTCGGACGTTGTTTAAAGAACGGGGATGGAAAACGGTGGTGGGTTTCCAAACCCGAAATCCCATCCACCGGGCGCATGAATATATCATTAAGTGTGCCTTGGAAATTGTTGATGGTTTATTCCTGCATCCCTTAGTTGGTGCAACCAAAAGCGATGATATCCCCGCCGATGTGCGGATGAGTTGCTATGAAATTATGATGGATAACTATTTCCCCAAAAACCAGGTGATTTTAGCGATTAACCCAGCCGCTATGCGCTATGCGGGTCCAAGGGAAGCAATTTTCCACGCGATCGTGCGTAAGAATTACGGTTGTACTCACTTTATTGTGGGACGGGATCATGCAGGTGTGGGTGACTATTATGGCACCTACGATGCTCAGCATATCTTTGATGAGTTTGAGCCGGATGAATTAGGGATTATACCCCTGAAATTTGAACACGCCTTTTACTGCGAAGTGACGGAGACAATGGCAACAGCCAAGACAAGTCCGAGCACTCCAGATCAACGCATTCACTTATCGGGAACCAAGGTAAGGGAACTGTTGCGTAAAGGTGAGTTACCTCCGCCGCAGTTTTCTCGACCTTTAGTCGCGGCGGAATTGGCGAAGGCGATGAAGGTGGAAGATTGATATCCTGCAAGTGAGTAGGGGTTTGGTAATTAAATTCCTGGGGTTTGGTAACCAAACCCCTACGGGTCAAATTTTCTTTTCCCATTCCATCAAAATAGTGTACAACCACTGCTCCACGCGATCGCACATCGCCTGGGTCGAGTATTTGGCTTCGGCTTGTTGACGACAGGTATAGCGGTTAATCCTATCTAATCCGTTAATCGCCTCAACCAATCCCGCCACGGAATCCGGTTCTACCAAAAACCCCGTTTTCCCCTCCTCGACAATTTCCGCCGGTCCACCGCGACGGTAAGCAATCACAGGCACGCCACAGGCGAGGGCTTCTATCGCCACATTGCCAAAGGCTTCTACCCAACGCGGCGTCATTAATAATCCCCGACATCGCCGTAACTGTTCCTGCAACTCACTCGTCGAGAAAAACCCTAAATAATCAATCGGCGCTTCCGGGTAATCCCGCAAAATCTGTTGCCAATAGTCCTGATTTTGCAGCACTCCCATAATTTTCAGGGGAATCCCCGTCTTATGAGACGCCGCCACTGCATCCTCTAACCCCTTTTCTGGGGCAATTCGCCCCATCCATCCGATCCACGGTTCTGGTTCTGGACAAAAATTATAGCATGATAAATCAATACCACTACCCAAACACCGACAGCGATCGCCAAATCTAAATGTAGCCGCCTGGGATTGGGAATAGACGCCCACTGTGCCCGGAAACGCCATCACCACTTTCTCAATAATCTCATCCATCGCATCGGAGATAGAACTCATCGTCACCCAATGGGCAATGGGACGAGAAAAAAACGGCGTTACATAAAAGGGCAGCCAATCATAGGCAAAATTGACAATTAAATCATAGTCGAATTGTACTTGTCGTGCATAATCCCAAAATCCTGCCAAAACCGAAGCTGGGGGAATAATAATCGGTGTATCTCGTGATTGTGTTTGAGCGCTAGTTTGCACCGTTCCGCTAATTTCCACCAGAGGCATACCCCAACCCGTGGACCCTTGTGTTGCTACAATGGTGACCTGATGTCCGCGTCTGACTAAATCGCTAGCCACATTACGCAACGTTAATTCAACACCGCCCGTCAATCCCGGACCCAAGGGACCCACGGGACTAGAAATGAGCAGTAATTTTAGAGAATGATCATTCATTAAATTATGACTTATAAAATAACCCGTCAATTAGCAGTATAGGTTGAGCTAATCTAGAAATAGATTTAAGGGATGTACTCAAATTCATTTTCTGCTGGTAACGGCTTTGAGTCAGACTCCAAACCAGAGATAAACCCCGATACAACTTGCTGCAACGGCGCTCGCAATATAAAAAGGCTAGACACAGCAATTGCCGGAATTACGAGGGGAATGCCCGCAGATATCCCTTTTTTAATGTGTTTTTTTATAAACTTTTTTAATTTTGGCTTTTTGTGCTGTCTACGCCCCTGTTTTTCTTCTATATTTCTAACCGCTGTCTCAACAAGATGTGGCGGAATTCCTGCCTCTGAACCAATTTGTTTTAGATCCGCTAAGGAGTAACTTTTATTCGCTTCAGCCTGTAAACGAGCCGCTTCTACTAGGATCTCGCCTACTACATCCTCAGGAATAGATTTAACGTCCTCTAGACCGTCTCTAGTTTCCTTGAACTTTCTTTTTCGACGTGACTTATTACCCATATTTTTTCCTTGAGAGTTACTTCGTTTAATTGAGTCATTATCGATACATCATATCGGGACTTCCTAAAATTAAAGCTGCCCGCAATTTTTCGGGACTATTCGCAATCTCCTGTTTAGTTTGAGCCGAAATACTATCCCCTAATGTATTAAACAGTTGACTCGCATCCACTGATTGATTATCACCCAAACGTCTCTGGGCTATCGCCGTTGCCAAACTAACCCGCCGCAGCATCGCATCGGGACTCAACCAAGCGTCTTGAGTATTTTTATAGCCCTCAGGAGTGGAACAGTTATAAAGTGGCATACTCAGTTGATTTAACATACCTGAAATTCGCTTTAAATTTGGCTCTTTTGTACCCGTCGCCCGGACAGCCGAAATAATATAATGATAGGGAGTCTTAAATTTACGACCATACTCATTTGCCTGCCAAAACTCAGGACGTTGAAAAAGGGTATCTAAGACAGCCCGAATATCCCCCTCTGTCTGCAAAAATTCCTTAGCCAGTCGCTTCACTAAACCGGAAGGCGGCTCATCGGTTACAAAGTATTGGGCAAGTTTATAACTAATATAACGGGCAGTTGCTGGATGGCTTGCTAAACTATCGATCGCCTGTTCCACTTCCGCTACGCCACTGCCTTTAATCCGTTGACCTAGAAATAGTTTATCACTATAGTCATGGCGGTTTCTATCGAAATAAAAACCATTGCTATCCCCCTTATTATCATCCAGATCCAAACCCCATCCGGTTAACATATAAGCTAAAGCAATTACATCATCCTGACTATAACCGCCATCAACACCCAAGGTATGAAGTTCCATCAATTCACGGGCATAATTTTCATTAATACCGCGAAATCTACCCTTTGCACCTGGACTATTGGGAGCAGTATTGCGCCAGTTATCTAAATAAACCAACATTGCCGGATGATGAACCGTTGCGGCTAGCAAATCCCGAAAACGACCCAGGGTATAAGGTCGAATGGCTTGCTGTTCATAGGCACCGATCCAGAATTTAACATCTCCTTTTCTGGCAAAAACATTAAAGTGATTAAACCAAAAGTTTACCATTACTTCTTGCAATTGCCGAGGACTGGCGATCGCACGCAGTAATCGCGCCTGTATTGCTTGCTGTAAGGGTTGTTTAGCTTTTTGGCGAGCTTTCTGACGTTCCTCCTCTGAACGATGTTTTTGGCGGCGAGGTTTATACTGTCTTAGTAACTGAATTGGAGTCAGTTTGAGAGTACGCCATTGATTAAGCTGGCGAGTTATTTGCGGCGATTCGGGAATGGAGTCTGGCGAAAGTTGAGATTGAATATAAGCCTCAATCCCCATCGATTGGATTTGTTCAATATCACCAGGGCGAGAACCAAAACTGAGACGATTGAGAATATGGAGGGATTTCGTCATTTGTCAAACAAGAGGGAACAGGGAATAGGGAACAGGGAACAGGGAATTCGGTAATAGGCAATACATAATTTAGAGGGGTGGGTTTAGTGACATTAGGACGAAAAATAACGATATAATCATTCAATCTTCCCCATCTCTCCCATCTTACCCATCTTACCCATCTTCCCCATCTCCCCCATCTTCCCCATCTTCCCCATCTCCCTCATCTTCCCCATCTTCCCCATCTCCCCCATCTCCCCCATCTCCCTCATCTCCCTCATCTCTTCTATGAAGCTACACGATTATCCTCCAAGGCGACAAAATTATCCACTGGGCGCACTTGTTGCAGCAGATTTTGTAAATTTTCCCCTTCAATCACCTCCGTTGCTAATATCTGTTGTGCAATTTCTTCGAGTAAATCGCGATTTTGATTGAGAATCGCTAAGGCTTTATGATGAGAGGTTTCCACAATTTCTCGCACTTCCACATCAATTTCTTTTGCCGTTTCATCACTCACACTCCGGCGTATATTCCCGCCACTATTGCCCAAGAAACTATTACCTTGAGCCTGATTATACGCCAAAGGACCCAACACTTTACTCATGCCATAAGTCGTGACCATGCGTTCGGCTAACTCGGTGGCGCGTTGCAAATCATTCGCCGCCCCTGTGGTGATATTGCCAAAGACAATTTCTTCAGCGGCGCGTCCCCCCAAAAGTGTGGAAATATCACCCCGGAGTTCCACTTCATTCATCAAAAAACGGTCTTCTGTGGGGAGTTGTAGCGTGTATCCCAACGCAGACATTCCCCGTGGCACAATGGAGATTTTCGCGACTTTACCACTCCCTGGCATTAACGCACCCACTAAAGCATGACCAACTTCGTGATAAGCGACAATCTTTTTCTCAACATCGCTGAGAACCCGGCTTTTCTTCTCCAACCCCGCCACGACTCGTTCAATGGCTTCGGCAAAGTCGGCTTGAGCAATGGTATCCTGTCGCTTGCGGGCGGCTAATAAGGCGGCTTCATTGACTAGATTAGCTAAATCCGCCCCAGCAAACCCAGGAGTCCGAGTTGCGATCGCGTGCAGATCCACATCCTCGCCCAATTTGACTTTCTGGGCATAAATGCTTAAAATTTCTTTACGTCCAGCTAAATCAGGACGGTCAACCAATACCTGACGGTCAAAGCGTCCCGGACGTAACAAGGCGCGATCTAAGCTTTCGGGGCGGTTCGTCGCCGCTAGGACAATCACCGTCGCATCTCCAGCCGCAAATCCATCCATCTCGGTGAGCAATTGGTTCAGCGTCTGTTCCCGTTCATCATTCCCGCCACTATGGAAATTCCCACTACTCCGAGATTTGCCGATCGCATCCAATTCATCAATAAAAATAATACAGGGCGCTTTCTTTTTTGCCTGATCAAACAAATCCCGCACCCGCGCAGCACCCGTACCTACAAATAGTTCCACAAACTCCGAAGCGGAAATACTAAAGAAAGGAACCCCAGCTTCCCCCGCCACGGCTTTTGCCAAGAGGGTTTTTCCCGTTCCCGGAGGTCCCACCAGCAGTACCCCTTTAGGAATTCTTGCGCCAATTTCGGTAAAGCGATCAGGGTTTTGCAGGAATTCGACAATTTCCACTAATTCTGTCTTGGCTTCCTCCGCCCCCGCAACATTAGCAAAGGTAATTTTAGCCGATTCTCCTTCTACATAAACCTTTGCCTTACTTTTACTAAACGAAAGCGCACCTTCAGCGTCTCTATCATTGCGGCGCAGGAAAAACTGAAAGGCGGCGACGAGGATTAGCGGTGGAACCACCCAACTTAACAGACTCAGTAACCAACCATTTTTGGGAGGAGGCGCAGCAAAAAATTCAATGTCCTGTTCCTGAAGCGTGTTCACCAAGTCTGGATCATAAACCCTGAGTGTGGCATAGATTTGTCCTTGTTGCTCATCCTCGTTGAGCAGTTCATCGGTTGGGTTGAGCGGATCGTCAGATGTTGAATTTAACGGATTGTCGGGTGTATCCAGATCCGGTTCTACTTCTGTGTCGAGGGGCGGTTCTGGCGTTTCCAGCAAGTCTTGAGTGGCTTGGAGAGGATCTTGAGTGGCTTGCAGCAAGTCTTGAGTCGCCTTCAGGGGATCTTGAGTGGGCTTAAGCTGAAAAATTACTTGTTCTTCCCCCACCGAAACCCGTGTGACTTTGCCGTCGTCCAGTTGGTCGAGAAATTCGCTATAAGGTACTATGGTAAACCGAGAGGATTTGGGTACAAACAAGTACCCCAGTAAGGATACACTCGCCAGAATTAATAGAATAAGACCAATCTGGCGACCGTGTGGCGAGTTCGGTTTGTCTTTAATACTCATCGTAAACCTCGTGAGACCCCGACCTCAGCAAAGCAGGTCGGGGAGGGATAGAGGTCAAACCGAACCGTTCAACGCGGTGAGGTTTGACAATCCAACTGTTGATACCAGTCCGGTATTTCGCTGCAACAATTGGACTTTGGATGCAGTGAACTGTCCTAACCGTTTCCAGTTAGCGTTACTAACTGAGACTTGGGTTTTAGTGTCACCGGAAACATAACCGTACCATCTGATACCGGCTTGTACAGACGCGCCATGGCGCGTCTCTACTTTGACATAATCGCCCTTCCTCAACCCGTGGCGGGTAACTGTGCCGCCGTAGCCACGCCGTTTCCCTCCCTTGCTAGGGATCATTAGGTGTAACTGACGGCGACAAGTTGGAGGGCGACGAATCACCGCAAACTGACACAGTGTTACTTCTATTGCGCCTAAGAAGGTGCCACTTCTCCCCTTAATCTGGCGATATCGCATAAACCGAGAGGCGGCGAGGCAGATACCATCAACAGCATGGGCGGCGGGGGATTCGGATGCTTTATTCTTGGACTTAGGTAAGCCAAGGTATTGCCGCAAAGTCGAGGTGTGCCATCCCTGTTGGGTATGGACGGTATATCCCGCTTGTTCTAACTGCTCAATCTGCCAGTATTGACCAACCATTGCAGGACTAAACCCTTTGTCGCCTCTGGCTTTAATCACTTCCACTACCACATCGGTGAATGGGTAGATTTGTCTTAACTCCTGGATTACCCGCAAAGCTAATTGTTTATTAGCCCGGATACTAGGGGGTATCTTGTGACCTTTGCGGTTGTCGAACCGGCATTGGCGGTGGTTGCGTTGGTTATAGGGAATCTTCCGGTTAATCCGCCGCCCCCGCCGCCCCCGTCGCATCATTGCCCGCCCTTTCATCCGCTTGGTCACGTTTTTAAAAGGCAAATTTAGGTGGGCTAAAAACAGAGTAGCTTTGGCTGATTGAATCGCAATCCCCGTGAATAGCTTTCCCGGATCAATTCCAGCCACAATATCTTGGGTTTCCTCCCCCGACGGCGGGTTAACTAACTGGACTTGAAAGATGCCTAAGTCGTTATGGATGACTTTAGCTTTACCAGCTTTTAGCCACCGCCGAACGCGGCTAGCTTTAGCTGGCATTAATGGTTTACCGTCTGGCGATAAAACGGGTACACGAATCATGGATATAAGCCTCTCGTGTAAGTTGTACGTCCCCTCGACCACCGTTAACAAAATGTCCTCTCTTAAAGCGCCTAAACAAGTAGGCTTGCAGTTGATCCGAACTGGGGAAGTATTCGGAAGTGCGTATCAGTTAACGGCGAGCGTGGTCTATTCAACGCTTGCGTTGCCAGTCTTGTCTCTGGCAATCCCTAACCTCAAGCGATAGCTAGGTTAGGGTTGTTGAAACATTTGTTATCTGCACGCTTGATGCCGTGGGCTTGGGTGGATGGGAGAATTCCTATTTTTAGGGTAACAAGTTAGCACTCCCCAGTCTAAAGACGTGGGGATTCTTCCTTGACAAGGAGCCGGAGCCTTCACTTCGGAAAGAGGACATGGTTTAACAGCATCCGGGATGTGAGCCTTCCCATCCAGAAGCTCAGTTTAGGCAATACGAATTTGCTACAAACCTTACAGTATTTTGCCCTGGAGCCTTCTGCCTTTTTGTACTAACGCTCATATTCCACATAATCCACTTGTCTATCATCAACAGGAGGCGGTATTACTTCAGTGCGCCGCCTAGCTGAGGGGGCATAAGGAAGCGCATTGTAGGGATGGGGCACAACGTAAGTTGTCCGAGGTGGACGTGGTTGTTGTTGTCGCGACAGCACTGCTAATAATCCCACAACGACAACACCACCACTAATCGTTACCGCCATACCACCCAATCCCCAAACCAAGCCGGAAATAATCGAAGTATCTTGCTCAGACTGCTGAACAGGAGTTACAGGGGGCGCTGCTTCAATCCGAGGTGGTATGAAACTATTGGGATTATTGGGATTATTTTGTCCCATAAGATTGTCAATCAACGCTTGCTGGTTTTGCATTTGAGCTTTTAGCTGTTCCGTTTCGGCGCGTTGCTGTTCCAGCATGCCTTTCAAGCGTTCTACTGTAACCTGTTGCTGTTCAAAATCATTACCTGCAAAACCCGGTGTCGTCTGAACTGGCATTTGCGGGTTCTGCCCATAAGCAGGATCATAGGGATTATAAGGATTGCTCTGTGGAAGTTGAGCCGTTTGAGAGGGAGGGGCATTGGTAATGCCAAGACTGTCTCCGCCTTTCATCATAAACAGAACTGCTACTCCCGCAAAGGCAGCCCCTGTTAGGAATGCCATACCATCACTCATCGCTCTTACCTCACATTCAAAACTGAACTACCACTCATTGTCACTGATACAGGTTGACTGCCATCGGTGAGACTTAACTCCTTATGAGTTTATACGCCATTGATGCAATTGGGAGTTCTCTAGCTGTTCTCCGTTTTCTAATTGAAAACGAGAAAGGCTCAATTGTCCATCCCCAAGGATCTTAAAACGTTTCCAGGTCGTATCACCAGGGTTATAAGAATTTCTATAGTTACTGATTTGACAGAAAAATTAAGTGGCACTGACTTAAGAGAAATGTCGCTGACCTTAAGAGATTGGAAATAAATTTCTACTCTACTAGAGCCGCTCAATCCGGATCATGCTTCGATTCTAGACCATTGCACCATCCTGCGATCGCGTCTTCCCTATCATTGGTGTCAACTTAACGTCAAGCGCATCAGGTCAACTCTGGGATCTTGATCTGGGCGAAATATTCTCGATCGCAGCGCTTGATTCTACAGGGACAGTCATTAGTTCCATTAACACACCTCCTGTCCCTGGTGATGAAGGTCCTGATACTTTCGATGCTTTGCCCTATAACTTTTCCTTCAGCGATTTAGACAGTGATATCGGTTACATTCGGATTTCTGGTGTTAACCGTGGGGGAGGTGGCGGTTTTGCCTTTGATAACTTTAATGCCACACAAAGTATTGTAAACCCAGAACCTGTACCTGAACCCTTAACTATCCTTGGTTCAGCCACCGCTTTAGGATTTGGAGGTTTGCTCAAGCGACAACATTCCAAAAAGCAAAAGAAAGATAAGTAATCTGCTTAGATGTAGGTTAAATGGGGCGCACGCCGTGCGCCCCTACGGGATTTGTGATATTGTCATGCTCATCAATGGGATGCGATCGCGTTGGCTTGATTTGAATGAAAACGTTTGATGCGATCGTCTTGGTTTTTATCTTAACCCTCCCCTTGCGTCACCCCACCCTAACCCTCCTTATCAATTCCTACCAAATTTCACTCATGTCTAATACAAAACCTGGAAGCACCATCTCGCCGGATAGGGTTTCCGGATTCTCTAAACAGTCCTGAGAACCATCCTGACGATAAATATAAACTTGGCGACCAGTACGGTCAATCAGCCAACCCAATTGCACGCCCAAACGTACCCACTCCTCCATCTTTTTTTGTAAGGATTTCAATGTATCACTGGGAGAGCGTAATTCCACCACAAAATCCGGGCAAATTGGGGGAAATTTTTGCTGCTGTTCCGGAGTCAACGCATTCCAGCGTTCTAATCGCACCCAAGCCGCATCCGGTGACATGGGATCTTTGGTGGCTCCTAGAATCCGAAATCCGGTGCTAGAGTCAAACCCAATCCCGGTTTTATCCTGTTTTACCCATGAACCAAGCTGAACGATTAGGGAAAAATTGCGATTTCCTGTTTCTCCACCCGCTGGCGTCATAATCCAAATTTCTCCGGTTTTTAGGTTGCGCTCTAATCGCAAATCATGGTTGATTTGGCACAGTTCAAAAAATTGGTCATCGCTGAGTTGAATTGATGGTGGCAGGGTCAAAACTAAAGGCGAGGAAAGCATCTTTAAGTAGGTAGGCACAAGTAACGTTAAAGGTGGAGATCGTCATTTGTCTTATGTCTTATGTCATTTTATGTTAAAGCAAAATTGTCGTGTCGTGGCACACCTAAAATGGTAGATTAGAATTGTAGGGGCGCACGGTGTGCGCCCGGTTTAAACGTCAAATCTATTCCACAATTTTAGCTGTGTCAGTCCGCCATCGTGCGTTAGGCGCATATTTCTTGGTTAATTAACCTGTTGATTGCACACAAATGTGATCGCGCCAGAATGAGGGTTTCAGTCATCTTTAGTGCGGTTGTTTAACCGGATTTGATCGGACTGGGGGCGCAAGCCTAGGGGCGCAAGCCTTGCGCCCCTACGGTATTTGTGATATTGTTATCCTGATCAATGGGATGCGATCGCGCTTTGTGTTGTCCTCTGTGTGTTAGTCTGTGTGATTTACAAACCTGCGATCGCGTGGGCTTAATTTGAATGAAAAGGTTTGATGCGATCGCGCTTTGATAGGAGCATTTAAGAACAATCCCGACTCATCACCAACCGTCCATCAGGGAGTCGATATACCCCCGTGGATTCCACTATTGGATCGCCTTTTTGCCAGGGGCGAGTTGTACTTTCTGTGGGAATCATCCGCACGGTGCCGGTGGGATAGGGGGAAATGGTAGGATCACCAGGACGCGGGGGCAAGTTTCCGGCACCTGTGATAGTAAATGTGCCATTTTGCTGATCAGCCTGAACCATGCAGCTATTGGCAATTAGATTATCGGTGTCGATGAAATTGTTGGGTAAATCGATGAGGCTATTGTCAATAAAGGTGAGGTTGGGTAAGGTAATTATGCCATCGATCGCGGCATCGGCATTGATATCGACACGCTGGTTATGATCTAGGGTAGTTGGATCAGTGCCTTTGGCGGCAGGGGTATAGCGGAAGCCGAAGAAGATGGGAGTATTTAAGGTGATGTCGCCACCTCTGCCATCACGGGCAAAGGCTAGGATATCGCTATCATCAAATGCCAGGATGGAGTCAGCGGTAATCATGATTTTCCCACCGTTGTCACCTCCACTGGAGACACTGGTGGTGATGTCGCTGTCGCCCCAGAGTCGGATATCAGCGGCGGTGATATTAATGGCGCCGCCAGCAGATTGCTCTGTGGCGGTGAGGATACTGCTGTCAGTGGCGATGAGTCTGTCGGTAATCGTCAGAGTAATTTGACCGGCGTTACCTTCTCCTTTACTTCGGGCAGAGATTTGTGATCCGTTTTCCAGGGATAATGTTTGAGTCGCGATCGCTAAATTTCCAGCTACTCCAGTTGAGTCGGGAAGGGCGGCGGTAAATAGACCACTGGGTACCTGACCGTCGGCGGAAGTGCCAGCGATTCTGATGGTGTCTGAGGCGTTTACGGTTATATTGCCCCCGGCTCCTTGATTGACTGTTGCTGTTCCAATTTGTGAACCGTTAAAAATGTTCAGTTGGCTGGTGGTTATCTAATTCGGCAAGAAGACCCCACGAGCGTCAAGATTGCCCAGGGTAATATTACCTTGAGCTGAGAGGGCGATCGCAGGTTTTCCTAATCCGACAAATTGTTCGGTTGCGGTTCCTGCCATGGCAATGCAGCAGTCGGCTTTGAGCAGACAAAGGGTATAGTCGTCTTGGGTTAATATCAAAGTGCCATTCTGGTTAGTTAACGCGATC